>JAKAMH010000043.1 GCA_021813005.1 bacterium | reverse complement strand
CTGCCTGCCGCCGCTCAACCTGAATAAACCAGAGGAAAGCGACAACGGTAACAGCATATGTCACCAGGCTGTTGATGCTCGTCCAGCCCCAGCTCTGGCCTTGGTCCAGTACCAGTACCATCGCGCCGAGCGCAGTTCCGAGTAGAAGCGCTCCGAGAATATCAAAATTGGCAAGTCCGCGTATTTTCCTTGCCGGTTCATGGATAAACTGTATTGCCATCCAGGTACCGAGTATGCCGAGCGGAACATTGACATAAAACACCGATCGCCAGGAAAAACCATCTATCAAAGGGCCACCTAAAAGCGGTCCAAAAACTGCAGCTGCCGCAAAAATGGCCGACCAGAGACCCATTGCCTGCGCACGCTGTCGTCTATCTTCAAAGGCATAGGCAATAATAGATAAAGCAATCGGGTAATCTATAGAAACCATCACTCCCTGAAGCACCCGAAAGATAACCATAGACGGCAAATTGAATGAAAGGCCTGCCAGCATGGAAGTTACCGTAAAACCAATAATTCCCACCAGGTAGAGAGGTTTTCGCCCAATCATATCCCCCAGTTTTCCAAAAATAGGCACGAAAATAGCGTTGGCGATGATATAACCGGTGGAGATCCAAGAAGCCTGGGAAACGGTAATACCAAACTCCTTGATAATATGTGGAAGAGCCAGATTGACAATTGTCCCGTCAAGCCGTCCCAGGAAGGATGCCAACATGACTGTCGCAAGAATCAGCCACTGCTCCCGTTTGAATCCACTGCTTTTGGACTTTTCCTTTTTCTCCATACATATCAGTTTGTCTTGGTAAAGATAGTAGTTTTTGCACTCATGCCATTTTTGATCTGCGGGTAGGCTTTGGTGTTGAACCGCACATAGATGTCAAATTGCTGTGTCGGGCGTTCACTGGAGATGGAAAACGCAAGCTGCGTTGATTTGGCACTGGGTGAGACCTCGTCCACATATCCCCAGAAAGTTTTCCCCGGAAACGCATCCACGGTAAAGGATGCTACCTGCCCAACACGGATCTGATCCAGTCCCTTGTTTTCATCGATCGTCCCGTCTACTCTCAGGTGGTCCGGATTGATCATCTGCATAATGGGAGCCTGGGGGCTGACACTACTTCCTGTGTCCAGGTTGATGTTCGTTATAATGCCGTCTGAATCTGAGCGAATGGTATTTGACCCGACCACTGCCAACGCGTCCCCTTTCGTCACAGCTTCTCCTTCATGAACAAGTATTGCTGTCAGCTTGCCGGGAGCAGGCGGCGCAATCGGGATAACCGGCGCCGTGATGATTGAATTATCCACACCTACCCTCCCCTCTCTGGACACATAGAATAGGTACCCTGCCAGGATAAGCACGATCATTAGGCCGCCGATAATAATTCTGAGTGCTTTTGGCTTGCGTAGTTGCTTGATGGTATTTTTCATATAGGTAAGAGTTTATATTTTCCCGTAATCAATGCTGATGGATTTTCGATTACGCTGTCATTTTTAGACAAGCCGCTCAGTATCTCTGTCTGTGCCCCGTGCTCCTGCCCGACAGTTACCCGCTTAAGTACCGGCTGGCCGTCTTCCTCAATCCAGACGTATTTCTGATTGATGACCGTCCATGTCGGCACAAGCATCATATCCTGCCCTGCCGTACTCTGAATAAGCGCGCTGCCTGTCTCACCCATGGTTGTCCCACTCTCCAGTGCTCCGCTTACCACATCTACTTGGTAGGCTTTGTCTCCCGAGGATAATGTCACCTTCTCTGGGTAGATCTTCTCGACTGTGCCCTGAAATGTCTTGCCGCTTGCCATTTTGATGGTCACCGGCTGACCCACAGCTATAAAGTCAATGTTATTCTCCAAAACATTTGCCCGAAAGACCAGACTGGCCGGATCATCGACGGTAAAGGATGTGGCGGCCGTAACATTGACTCCTGACTGTGTCACATCCTCATGGGTAATGACACCTGAGATCGGAGTTGTGAGTGTAGCAAGGCTTTGTGCATACTTGGCAAGATCTACCTTAAGCTGTGCAGTATTTTGGGCAAGACTGCTATTGTCCACTAGGCGCTTGACTTCGTCTGTAATTACCCGGGCTTCGGTCGTATTCGTATATGGATTGTGGTTATACGTATCAAGTGATGTTCTTTGATTGCCTTCCAGGACACCTGCCTGGTTGTTTTCCCGTGTTGTATCGTTGTTATTTTTGGCAGTCTCATAGGCATTGGCTGCAAGCTCTACGTCCCGTTCTAATGCGTAGGCATCAAGTCCGGCAATCGTCTGACCTGCCGTCACGCTATCCCCTTCCTTAAACGGTAGGTATGTCAGTTTACCGCCTGTTTGAAAATGCAGCACAGCCTCATTCTGGGATACCACAGATCCGTCTGCCAGAATTTGAGCAGACACCGCTTTTACTGCTATAGTCTTCGCCTCTGACGATGTGCCTCCCTGAGGTAAAAATTGGAGGATACCCACCAGAACTCCGGCAATCAGCAGCACAATCACCAGAAACAGAACTAGGGATTTAAATGAGGATTTTTTAAGTTGTTTCATTGTTTGTCTGTATGCTTGCCAGTAAGGCTGACAGTATCTCAAGTAACTGTTCTTTTTTTGCCTGGGTCAAAAAAGACAACATCTGCTCAAGTTTGGCATTTCGTTGCTTCAGTCCTGTCTGCAGTAATTCTTTTCCACCCTCCTTAAGAACAAGATTGACAACCCTTCTGTCTTTCGTGCTCCGAACCCGTTTGACAAACCCTTCCTTGATTAACTTATCAGAAAGAACTGTGGCTGTGGGAAGTGAGATTGCAAACATTGCCGCCAGGTCACTCATGGCAACTTCTTTTCGCGATTTTATATAGGTCAGTGCCTGCAACTGCAGCAATGTCAAGTTGGCCACTTTCCCCTTGAAGGTAATGCCTTCTTTCATCAAGCGTGACAGAAGAAACATCTTCTCGATAATCTGTGTATTGATTGCTTTGTCTCTCATACTATTAGCTTATCTAACTATTAGTGATTATAATATCTTGCCGGGCAAAAGTCAATCCAGATAACAACTTTTACCAATGTAATACTTAGCTTGCTATAATGCGACTATGGACGATTTAGATAAACTACATAAAAGGCTTATGAAAAATCCAGCCTTCAGAAAGGAATATGAGGCAACTCGTGTGGAGTTTGAAATCGCGAGAGCAGTAATTGGCGCACGAATTAAAAGGGGGCTTACCCAAAAACAGCTTGCTGAAAAACTTAAAACCCGCCAGTCTGTTATTTCCAGAGTGGAGAATATGAATACAGTCCCTTCGCTTTCATTTCTGAAAAGACTTGCTGCCGCTTTAAATGTTTCTCTCCAGGTGAAATTTTCTTAACTCACTTTAAGGTTAGCTCAAGTCCTTGATGCTTCTTTGTAGGTACAATTCAAGCCTCAATAATCTATTTTCATTTTTATGTCACAATTTATCAATTACCGGCAAGAAAAAGCGCGGTATTTACATTGCGCATAGTCATAAACCGGTAAACTTTATGGCCGATGAGTTTATTTAAACGGCTTTTACCAATGTTCGCTCTATCAAGATTCCAGAATATCGCGCCTTTCACATAGCGTACATCTACATACTTCCTATTTACAGGTAATTCATCAATAATTTTCGGGTTGTTAATTTCGTCAAACAAATAATCCACATCAGTTCTTTGCTTAGTATCGTTTTGCCAACCTTGAGGAATAGCTCTGGCAATTTTCTGCATTTCTCTTTGGGTCTTTATAAGCGTTGGGATAGCAAATCCGAATTCCTTTACCAGATTTGTATCAATGTCTTTTTGAATTGTTTTTGTATCTTTATTAGATTCAAAAACAATATTTCCGGAATTAATATATGTTGAAACGTTGGTGAAGCCTAACGCTTCAAAAAGCGCTTTAAGTTGCTTCATTTCAACGCGCTTATTTCCTCCAACATTTATTCCCCGAAGAAGCGCGATATATTTCATAAAATTACTTCACTCATGTTACGCAGGCAATGTCATCCTGAGGGCTGTAGCCAGACGGATCTTACATATAATTTGAAAGGTTCCTCCCCCGCTAAGCAGGGTCAGAATGACATGCGTAAGTTGTGCTACTTTAATTAACCCGCAATAAATTTTAATGTAATTTTTTACTGCTTGCCATCATTTCCAGCAGCTGCTTCATCCGCTTTTTACGCGTTTCAGGCTTCTTTGCGGTCTGCAGCCGCCAGGCGATAGCATAGATATTTGTTTTATTCAGAGACTTAAAAAATTCGTAGGCTTTTTCATTTTGCATCAATTCTTTAAAAAAATCCGAAGGGATTTGCATATTCTTTGAAGAGTCATATGCATTATCCCATCTGCCATCCATTTTGGCGGCTTCTACTTCTTTGAGCCCCGATGGTTTCATCTTGCCAGCACTAATCAGCCGTGCGACATGCTCTCTATTTCTTTTTGACCAGATGCTCTTTGACCTGCGGGGAGTGAATTTTTGCAGCCAGGAAATTTCATCATATTTTTCTTTTTGTCCGTCTATCCAGCCGTAACAAAGCGCGACGTCAAGCGCTTCATCATAAGTAACAGTTGCCACACCGGAATCTTTTTTGAAAATCTGAAGCCATAAACCGTCTGATTTTAGATGATTTTCAGCAAGCCATTGCTCCCAAAAATTAACCGAGCTGAATGATTTGACTTGTGCGTTATTTTTTGGTTTTTCATTTTTACGCTTCATTATTTTTTGGCGGCAATTTCTTTACTTCTTCGTTTTCTCTATTTGCTTATTAAAATCGAGCGCGAGCTCTATCCAATATTCAAAGTCTTTTTTGTCCGTTATTGCGGTATCATCCAAAAATATCCAGCCGTTCATTTTCCTGCCGCGCATGACAGCAACTTTCGCGCCTGTTCTCTTGAGCGCTTCCTCCTGAGTCATTGGATCAATACGAACCATCATGACGTGATCCGGCCGGTTATTAACCGCCACGCACAGCTTCCCATCAACCATAAATCCCAGCCCGCCGAACATCCGCTTTTCCTCGACGTGTTTGCGAGCCAAAGCCTTTCGTACGCGCTCAGCCAACTGTTCGTTATACGCCATAGGAATCAAACCGCCATAAAAGCCCGGTATGCTGTAAGGTCAAAATAAATCGTCAGTTTTTTGAGCTTGCCACCGGACACTTCCCACACTTCGGCCACTTCTTGTGCCAACTTTTCTCCCTTCCGGTTGATGTAGACGTAGCCAGCGACGGCGCAGGCGTTATCGCCTTGGGTGATGAGATGCTTTACTGACACCAAAACGACTCCTTGCAAAAACGAAGTAAAGGAAGCAATAACAGCTTCCTTGCCACTGGCATTCAATGTCCCTGAAGCATCTTGAAAAATACCATTGTCTGCCCACAAATCCTGCCATGTCAGATTTTTTTGGTTGAGGCTATTGTAATACAGCTGTATGAGTTCTTTTGTTGTCATAGATTTATTTTACTAAATTTTTCTATTGAAGTTTTGCTTTGGCGGCAAATTCTATTTAAAAATGTTGTATCTAACGTGTGTCACCATGCCGGTTCCGCTCACGTCGATCGGTTCGAGATTGAGAGGAGGCACTCCCTCAAACAGGCGAGTACCGGCACCAACAGTTACGGGAAGGATATGCAACCACAGTTCATCAATGAGACGAGCTGCCAAATATTGATTTACGGTAGTCGCACCACCCGAAATGGCTACATTCCGGTTTCCTGCTGCAACTTTTGCCTTTAAAAGTGCCGATTCAATACCGTCAGCCACAAAGTTGAATGTCGTTCCACCTTCCATTTCTATTGGTTCTCGCTCTTTATGGGAAAGCACAAAAACTGGAGCGTGATACGGAGGATTGTCACCCCACCACCCCTTCCATTCTGGTTTGTTTCTCCTGTCTTTAGGGCCAAACATATTGCTACCCATTATGAACGCCCCTGCATCCAAAATTGCGTCTATTTCTTTTTTATGTTTGTGCTTCTCGGGCTCAGCAAACATCCAACGACGTAATAAGTTTGGATCGAAATTGTCTCCAAACGGGTTTTCAAAACTTTGATTGAGTCCTGCAGTAAACCCATCAAGGGATATTGATAGACTACAGGTAACTTTTATTTTGCTCATAGTATTTTTCATTGGTTAATAATACTTAATTTTACCAAAATCTCCACCCCGGCAACAGTCCCGCAAGTTCTAAACACTACGGGACAAGTCGGAACACCTATTCTTTGGCGATCTTGGCGGCCGTTTGCACACTTGTTTTGATTAAGTGCCCAGAGCAAGGTTCATCAATACCTCTCGCGGCTGCCTTTCCCAATCAGAGAGGGGGAATCTTGCGGCAAGCTGTCCCAATTTTTGCCAGCACAAAAGTCCCTCCTCCTTGCTTTTCCATAGAGCCACGGCGAATATTCTGTCCGTTTTCTCATCCACCCAAGCACTCATTTCTATAAGGCCCTGGCATTTCTCAGCCTCTTGCGCAAGCTGATTCATGGCGTTCAAAATATCCTTTCTATTTTCCGGCTTTGGATAATGAATCGCTATTGTGAGGTATTTCATAATTTTTGATTTCCTTTTGAAAATCTTTCGCAATTATCCTCTTGGACCTGGAGGTGGACATGTTCCCGTTTCAATCCAAGACGTTAAATCTTTCAGATGAGCGCCCCAGGCTTTGTCTATATTTGCGTACGCTTCCCAGCCTTTCCCTTCACCTATACCGCTATGAGTAAAAGTGAGTACTGTGCCGTCATTTTCTTTTTGCAACACGAACGTAAGAGTCGTGGGAGTGGGAGAAAAATCTCCTTCCCACGTAAAACTAAATAACTCCGGTGGCTTCACTTCTTTTACTATTCCATGCTCGCCCACCGTAGCTGTCCAATTGGTACGGATTATTCCGCCGGGTTTTAATTCAACTTCGGCTATCTGTACGAACCATTTTCCAAGTTCAGCTTTTTCAGTAAGTGCTTTAAATACCCGGTCCGGTGTCGCTTTAATGAATTGTTCTTTGGTAATTGTCTTTAAGTCCATGTATTTTCACCTCCATCCACTCTGCCTTTTAACATCAGGCAGGCATTCCCTCATTATCATCTAAATATTTTTGAAGACTTTTACCTATTAAATAATCCCATCCTTGATGACATGCACTATAACATTCAAATGCAGGTACTAAACCGACATGTGTCATTTTTATTTGAGTACCGTCTTCTTGGGAAGTTACTTCCCAGACAATGTAAGTATCTACCCATTCCTTATGATTATCATGCCAACCTTGATAGGCATCTATTACATCCCAAACTATTTTTTTATTTGGGATAATCTCAGAAACTTTACATGTATACATATCTCCTCCC
>JAKAMH010000042.1 GCA_021813005.1 bacterium | reverse complement strand
AGGGGTTAAACCCCGATTCATGTCTGATGATCTGCTCCATGGCGGGCCACTCGTCAGCGCCAAAGGCTTGGATTGTCGCGTTTTCTACCTGTTGATACACAGTTTGTGATTCACTGGAGTCAACCGGAGTCGGCATGGGGGTTGAAGTTGGCTTATTGGACACCGGAGATGGGGTGACTTGAGGAGAAGGTGTGGGGGTAGGTGACGGAGGCATATCTTCTGAATGAACTTCTCTTGGTGGAAGCGTGCCTGGTGGATTAACTGCCTCAAAAATGACAGTTTGCCTGCTTTTATAGAGCGAATCATTGGGCGGAAGTTCAAGCTCGCTGGGCGGCATGACGTTCTGCAGATGCGAGGTGTCCTCAGGAGAGGGAACATCGTAGATTAAGGTATTTTCCTGGTTTTCTTCCCAAAAACGTTTGGAGATGCCAGGTCCGCCGGAGGTCAGGGCATCATTAGTATAGTTTTCAGGGCTTTTCGTCAAAATGGCTGAGCCTGTGGCGGCGGTAAAAGCCAGCACAGCAGCCGCACGCCTGGCTTGAGTGTGTACTGCCTTTTTTGTCTTCCCAGCACTCTCGTTTTGATATTCTTTTTTTTCACTCATAACGGCGGATCAGATAAGCATCAGCGGGACCTTGGTTAAGCAGAAGGTTGTCCCGATTTTGACGCGGACGCATTTTAGGTGATAGATGTAACCATTTCAGTATGACAGAATACAAATAAGACTTTTTGTGTGTCTGAAGTGTGGCGTAGACAAATGTGCGTTCCGTGTAGTGGGTGATGTCCTATTCCTGATCCACCGCCGGTGATAAGATTGAAACGGCGTTTGGTCGTACTATCCCAAACACCAGTCGAGTGGAATTAGATAGGAGACCCATTCCTGGTATAATAGTGGGGTGAAGCTACTGCAGACCAGAGGTTGGGAGGAATATGCACTCCTTGATTCGGGAGACGGATACCGTTTGGAACGATTCGGCCAGTACTGTCTCAAGCGGCCCGATCCACAGGCCATTTGGCAGAAGCGGCTTCCCGAAGTGTGGACCAAGATTGATGCTGTTTTTGCAAAACGAGGCCAGGATCGGGAAGGCTGGTACAACGAAACTGGGATTCCCGAAAAATGGCTGATGCACTACGGTGATCTATCATTTTGGGCAAAACTCACACCCTTTAAGCATACAGGGGTGTTTCCTGAGCAGACGGTCGAGTGGGACTGGATGCGAGGGGAAATAGCACAGCATGAGAGAAAACTGCATATTCTGAACCTTTTTGCTTATACAGGGATTGCGTCCCTCGCCTGCGCCAAAGCGGGGGCCAACGTTACCCATGTGGATGCGTCACGGCCTGCTATTACCTGGGCCCGTGAAAACCAGGCGGCATCAGGCTTGCGCGACGCACCTATTCGCTGGATTTTAGATGACGTATTGAAGTTTGTTGCTCGGGAGATACGCCGCGGTGTGTACTATGACGGAGTTATCATGGATCCGCCAGTGTTCGGGCATGGTCCAGACGGGGAAAGATGGGAATTTAGTGAGTCATTTGCCACTCTGTTCTCGCTTATCCGTCAGGTAATGTCGGATAAGCCTGCATTTATCCTTATAAATGCCTACGCTGTCTCAGTTTCGCATCTGATGCTCTGGAACATGCTGGATGACTTTGCGAAAGACAGGGGTGGGGAAGTGGAAAGCGGTGAACTTGCTCTAGCCGAGTCAAAGACCGGCAGACTGTTATCAACCGGAATCTATGGCAGATGGAGCGCGGGGAAGTAGTATGACAGATGAGGCGTTTACCAAGGTGGTACAGGACACGCTGGATAGCCTGCCTGAAGAGTTTCGTACGCAGCTCGATAATGTTGAAATTGTCATTGAAGATGCCCCTGTGAACCGGGGAATATTCAAAAAGTTAGCATCGTCTCGCCAATTACTGCTTGGCCTCTATCATGGCGTGCCGAAGACAAAACGATTTGGCAGGTTTATGCTTCCTGATAAAATAACTATTTACAAGACGCCGCTCCTTCTCCTATCGGGGAATGACAATGAGGCTGAGCAGAATATCCGAAACACTCTTTTGCACGAGATAGGACACCACTTTGGATTATCGGACAAACGTTTAAAGGAGCTCGGCCGGTAATCTGGCAAATTGTTAGAAGCTCAGATATTTGCTAGAATAAGCATAGGATGTGTCTGCATGAGCGTAAATGAGATTTGTGAGCTTGACTTCTTCGAGTTTCTTCGTAAATGGGGCGGTATTTATACCGCCTTTATCACACATAAGACCCTTATGGAGAAGGAAGGTGAAAGAGTATATGTCAACTCCTTTCGCAGGGCCGACATCACCCACATACACAGTTTTGGGCCGTACGCACTTTTTAAGTTGCTAACGTCCCGCCCTACAGTTGTTTCCTCACATGTGGTGCCGCAGACAATCATAGGTAGTTTTAAGGGTGCGAAGCTCTTGTATCCGATCGCTCGTAAATATTTGAAGTTCTTTTACAACCGGGCATCAGTCGTGGTGGCGCTCAGTCCTTTTGCCAAAAAAGAACTGAAAGACCTAGGAGTGAGGAAGGAAATTGCCGTAATCTCAAACCCGATTAATTCGGAAATGTTTCACAGAGACAGTGTACTTCGAAAAGAGGGGAGGGCAAAGTACTCCCTCACAGAGGATGAGTTTGTTATCGTCGGAGTGGGACAGATTATTCCCAGAAAAGGTGTTGCAGATTTCGTCGCAGTGGCCAAGAAATTTCCAGACTATACGTTTGTTTGGATTGGCGGGGAAGCTGTGAAGGGGATATTTCCCAGCAGTGAAGAAGTACTCAAAGAAGCTCCGTCCAATATGAAACTAGCCGGTCTACAGCCATATGCAAAAATGTCTTTGTACTACAATATGGCTGATGTCTTTCTTTTTCCGTCATATCAGGAAGTTGCGTCAATGGTCATTTTGGAAGCGGCCGGATGTGGATTGCCGTTGGTGCTTCGAGACCTTCCCCAATACAAAATACTCTATGGAGACGGGTATATTGCCTGCCGTAAGGGTGAAGATTTTACCCAAGCCATACAAGATCTTGCCGAAGACCATGCCTTTCGCGTGAAGGCTATCGCTCAAAGTGAGAACCTGGCCGGACGCTTTACAATGCAGGCAATAGGAAAGAAATTTCTTGCGTTATATAACTCGCTTCTCATCTCAAAAAGTTAGCTCTATACAGCAGGTTTGCTGGCTGTTGCGGCGTTTGATTCTTACAGAGTTTTCCGCATAACCTAGGAGCGGTTTCAGAAAAGTTCAGGTGGCATCTCAAGACAATCAGGAGGGTGTTTTGGGGGAAAGGTGAGACGCGACTTTTGTCAGGAACGTTTCCGGGTCAAACGGCTTGATAAGAAAATCGTCAGCGCCTGCCTGTTTAGCGATACTGGCCAGGTCAGTACTGGCTGACATTAAAATAACGGGTAGATGTCTGGTTGCTCGGGACTTTTTTATTTTTTTACAAATTTTAAGTCCGTTTTCGCCTGACATCCAGAGATCGAGAAAAACTATATCAAACTTACCATCACACATCGTGAGAGTTCTGCCACTTTTCAGTGCAGTTACCACATACCCGGTCGGTCTAAGAACTATTTTCAGACAGTCAAGAATATATGGATCGTCATCAATTAATAGCACTCTTTTCATGTTTGTTACGTCTTTGACTTTTCGATATTCCGCCCATTGAGGAAATATCCGTCATCCGCGGGAGAGTAAAACAAAACTTAGATCCTTTTCCCTTGACACTTTCTACCCAAATTCTGCCGTGCTGTCTTTTAATTATCTCACTTGTTATATAAAGACCTAAGCCCAAGCCCGGATATGTATGACTTGAGTTATTAGTTTCGCGGTAAAAGCGCTTGAAGATATGCGGTAGTTTTTTGGAATCTATCCCCAAACCAAAATCCTGGACGCAGCAAGTAACATCTTTTCTTGTACTTGATGAGGTGATAATAATTTTAGCCTCGTTGGGGGAATATTTTATAGCATTGGTAAGCAGGTTGGTTAGAGCTTGTCCGATTCGCTCCCTGTCTCCTTTGAGTATGGCGTTGGTTGCACCGCTACGGATAAAAGTATGGGAATTTGTTGTTCGTCCTACTTCCTGCAGTATTTCAGTGACTAATCGATCAAAGGAGTAAGATGCTTGATGAAACTGCAGCTTTCCACTATTAATTTTTGTCACATCCAACAGATCGTAAATGAGGTGGGTAAGCCTGTCTATTTGCTGATCCATCTTCTTAAAAAGCATAACCGATGACATGTCTCCCTGTTTCCGTGCCCGCTGTTGGAGTACTTGCCCGAAAGCTTTCAAGGATGTGACGGGAGTTTTAAGTTCGTGACTGGCAACTGTCAAAAATTCATCACGCAGCATAACGGCTCTTGTCGCATTCCGATACAATAAGGCATTTTCTACTGCGTAGCCTGCTCTAAGGCCCAATTCGAGCGCTACTTCAAGCTCTGCTTGGGTGTAGCGGTGGGTAGGTGTGGTAGACGAAAATGTAATAACTCCAAGTATACGAGTGGCACTCCTGATAGGGACTCCCATATATGAGACAATTTGCAACCTATTGATTATCTTTCGCAGCTTGGGATTTTTTGAGACCACATCTGCCTTGCTGACATCATTTATTAGCTCGGCTTTTCCCGTCTTTATTATCCGCGCAACCCCAGGCGTGTGAAACATGTGGGAATAAATGTTGTACAGATCTCTTAGCTCCCTAGTCATCTCCGTATCTCTATGGCTGACGGCAATTTCTTGAATTCTTTGCTTCTCATCAAGAATGATTATCCGGGTATGGTCGGCAACGGACGGCACAATCAAGGTTGCAATGTTCTTGAGTGTTGTCTCATAGTCGATGGATGAGCTGAGAATTTCCTGGGCCTTTACCAGAAAATACTTTTCCCTCTCCCGTTTTTTTGCTTCCTGTATATTTCGTATAATGTTGGCAGCGCCTACAATTGTCCCCTCTTTGTCAATTATCGGAGAGATACTCAGTGAGACTTCGAGAGGAGTTTGGTTTTTGTCCATCCGTATCGTCTCGAAATGATCAATTTTTTCTCCCCGTCCAAGCCGTGTAAGAATTTCTTCTTCTTCTTTGAGAAGGGCGCTAGGGATGATGACTGAGGAGATGTGTCTGCCGATGGCTTCTTTTGCAGTGTAACCGAACAGCTTCTGAGCTGCGGGATTCCAACTCATGATCACCCCGTCCAGCGTTTTGCTGATAATTGCATCGTCAGATGATTCGATTATTGCCGTAGAGTGAGCGGCTTCCACTTCTTTCGCTTTATGCTTCGTGATGTCCTGATAACTGAGAATAACCGCCCGAACATTTTTGTTGCCTAGCATATTGGTAACGGTAATCTCGGCCCACATGTATGAATTATCTTTACGTTTTACTCGGGCCTCTACCGTTTTCGATGCCCCCTCCTTGAGAGCAATAGCGGAGAGTTTTGGAAGTATTATCCTTAGATCGTGCGGGTGGACGAATTTCCGTCCCGGCACTCCCAGAATTTCTTGGGGGTCATACCCGAGTATTTTTTTTGTGGAAGGAGAGGAATAGACTACGAGGCCACGTTTATTGACAAGGGAGATGGCGTTTGCACTGTTCTCAATTAAGGTGTGAAACACAGTACTTGAAAAACTACTCTCTTGGGTAGATATTTTCCCGGTCGACTCCTGTCTAGCTTTGGGTCTCATACAACTTGCAATTTCCGTAGAAATAACAAGTACCTATTAGCCTACAACAATTTAGATAAGAGTTTGCTTATAGAAGAGTAAGAATATTGTAAAGACAAGCTAGCGGAGGACAGACTCTTTGAGTAGACAGACCTCTTTTTCGGTTAACCTGCGGTACTCTCCCAATCTGCAATTTCCAGTTGTAAGGGGTCCGAAGGCGATTCTCTCAAGATCTATTAGCTTAAGGCCGACGGTATCGCACATGCGCCTTATTTGCCGGTTTCTTCCCTCGTGAATTACCAGACGAATCAAGCTGTCTTTTTTTGTCTGTTGGATAATCACAGCTTCTGCGGGTTTGGTAATGCCGTCGTTTAGCAGTACGCCACTTCGCAATGCTTTAAGCTGAGACGGGGTCGGAATTCCCATGATGCGGAGTTGATATACTTTTTTTACATGATAACGCGGGTGGGTAAGTTTATGAGTCAGTTCACCGTCATTGGTCAGTAGGAGGAGTCCATGAGTATCTTTGTCAAGCCTCCCCACGGGATATATTCTACGTGTAGTCGGGACAAGCGAAATTACCGTTTTGCGACTTAGCTGATCCGAAACAGTCGAGATGATACCTTTTGGTTTATTGATGATAAAATAAACGAGCGGTTCTCCTGTAATATTTTTTCCGTTGATTATAATCCTATCCTTATCCGGATTAATTCTTGTTCCTACTTCTGTTACTCTTTCACCATTTAGTAAGACGTCTGACTTTTTAAGCAGTGTCTTAACATTCCGTCGTGAGGTCACACCGGAGTTAGCCAAAAATTTATCAATTCTGATTGTGTCGTTTTGCATATCGAGTATTATAGCAAGTAAAAATCAGGGAGTGAAATCTCTGTTACCTGTACGTGATAAAATGGTGGAGATGAAGCGTTACTTTCTTCTTCTTTGCAGTCTCTTTATCGGTATGCTCGCCGGCTACTTTTTCTTTATTTATCACCCGACTCCCGAGGCGCCGATTGGTGAGAAAAGGCAGATTATTGGTTTTCTGCCGTACTGGTTATTGTCGAGGGCCAAGACGCATTATGGCCCCTACGTGACGACGTTAACATATTTCGGGTTGTCTATTGGACCCGACGGCAGTATTCAAAAATTGTTAAATCCCCAGGAAGAGGAGCCAGGTTGGCATGCCCTCACGTCCGGGAGGGTCAACCCGTATCTCAAGCAGGCCAAAAAAGACGGATTGATCAAGTCCCTCCTGGTTTTCTCGGGTGATTCTGATACTATTGGACGGTTCCTGGCTGAACCTCGGGCAAGTGCAGACAATCTGACACGTGATGCTCTTCCCATTATGAAGAAATATGGGTTCACCGATCTTAACTTGGACATTGAATATGTTCCCTTGGCATCAGACGGAGCGCGAGAGCAGTTTTCTGAGTTTGTTTCCCAAGTAAAAAAGAATCTTGATATCTCTCCCCGAAAAACCATGACGCTTGAAATGAGCCCGGATGACCTGATACATAAAAAACTAATCGACATACGTAAAACGGGGCAGATGGCAGACTATGTAGTATTAATGGGCTATGACTATCATTATACAGGATCCCTCGTAACGGGGCCGGTATCACCGCTTTCCGGAGCAGGCATCAACCTGGAGTATGACATTGAAACGGCTGTTACCAGGGCAGA
>JAKAMH010000041.1 GCA_021813005.1 bacterium | reverse complement strand
CCAAAACTTACTATAATTTGCTCTCCAGCCGCTCTAGCCAAGGTGGTCACGGCCCCTGTCTGAAGAACAGGCTATCTCAGTTCGACTCTGAGGGGCGGCACCTGGAGAATTTTCAAATATAAATTTTCAATTTTCAAACGCTCAGAAACCTCTTTACAATTCTTCATTTGTCTTGTTATCATACTCTTTTCCATGTTGGTTGTTACTGGAACACTTGCTTATGACTATATTATGGACTTTCCTGAGTCCTTCTCAGATCATATCCTCCCCGATCAGATCCACAAAATAAATCTTTCTTTTATTGTTGACAAGTTTGCTAAACGTCGTGGCGGCACGGCGGGTAACACTTCCTATTCTCTGGCACTGCTTAAGACGCCGCATGGACTCATCTCATACGCCGGGAAGGACTTTCGTGAGTATAGAGAGGTTTTTGAGAAGTTGGGTGTTTCACTTTCAGCTGTCAAAATTGATAAAAACGCTTATACATCCACCGGATTTGCGATGACAGACAAGGCTGATAACCAGATTTGGGGATATTTCTATGGAGCAGGTGATAAAATTCCTGAGCTGGTACTTCCCAAAAATCTTGGGAAAGAAGATCTCGTGCTTATTGGTCCGTCTGGTGCCAGAGGCTCCATGAACTTTGTCAACCAGTGTATCGAGCGTGACATCCCTTATATGTTTGATCCGGGGTTTATCCTGACACAAGTTACTGATCGTGATCTAGTGCTTGGCGTGAAACATGCAAAATATATTATCGGTAATGACTACGAAATTGAACTCATCAAAAAACGTCTCAATAAATGGGAGAAGCTATTTGCAGAGAAAGTAATTATCACGACGCTAGGTGCAGAGGGAACATGCATAGAGGAGTATGGCAAGAAGATTACTATCAAACCCGCCAAAGTAAAGAAGGCCCTTGACCCGACCGGGGCAGGTGACGCCTGGCGAGGCGGATTTCTGGCAGGACTTAAGCGGAAATATGACCTCAAGATGTGCGGACAGATGGGATCGGTGGCTGCCGCCTATGCTGTGGAGGTTTATGGTACTCAGGAGTATAGCTATAGTCTGAAGGACTTTCAGAATCGCTATAGACAATCATTTGGGACTTTGCTAGAGTTATAATCTGTTATGAGTGATTACGACATTTTAGATATCACGCTTGCCAAAGAGGGAAAACTCAAAATAGAATGGTCTGCCCAGCAGATGCCTGTGCTTCGGATTATTGGAGAACGTTTCAAAGTGGAGAAACCATTTAAAGGACTCACCATTGCTGCTTGTCTTCACATCACCAGTGAGACGGCCAATCTTCTCGTAGCGCTCAAGGGTGGCGGAGCCAAGGTAGTCGCCTGTGCCTCAAATCCCCTCTCCACGCAGGACAGTGTGGCTGCCTCGCTGGTCAAAGACTACGGCATCCCAACGTATGCCGTCAAAGGTGAGGACAGCGAAACCTACTATAAGCACCTCAACAGCGTCCTTGATTATCATCCGTCTATCACGATGGATGACGGTGCGGATCTCGTGCATCTGCTGCACACCCTAAGGCAGGGCCAGCTGTCTGAGATACTTGGCTCATCCGAGGAAACGACGACAGGCGTCATCAGGCTGAAGGCGATGGAGCGTGACAAGGCGCTCAAGCTTCCTGTCATCGCTGTCAATGACTCTGATACAAAGCACTTATTTGATAACCGCTATGGCACAGGCCAATCGACTATAGACGGGATACTCCGCGCGACCAACATGCTCCTTGCCGGCAAGACTTTCGTTGTCTGTGGTTACGGCTGGTGCAGTCGAGGTATTGCTATGCGGGCCAAGGGAATGGGGGCCAACGTCATTGTTACTGAGGTGGATCCGGTTCGGGCACTTGAGGCAGCTATGGACGGCTACCGTGTTATGCGGATGCAAGACGCGACGAAGATTGGTGACGTATTTGTCAGTGCGACGGGAGACAAACATGTTATCTCACTTGATCACATGAGGCAGATGCGAGACGGCGCGGTGGTGGCCAACTCGGGACACTTTGACGTGGAAATTGATATGGCAGGGCTTGAAAAGGCCAAGACATCCAAGAGACGCCTGCGGGCATCTCTTGATGAGTACGTTTTGGGCGGCAAGAAACTCTACGTGCTGGGTGAAGGTCGTCTGGTCAACCTGGCTGCAGCCGAGGGTCACCCGGCTGAAGTCATGGATATGTCATTTGCCGACCAGGCGCTTTCTGCCGAATTCTTTGTCCAAAATAGAGGTAACTTGGAAAATAAAGTTTATGTCTTGCCCAAGATACTTGACAGGAAGGTAGCGCAGCTCAAGTTGAAAGCTATGGGAATCAAGATAGATACACTCTCTTCCGGACAAAAGAAATACCTTTCCTCCTGGTCCGAGGGTACTCACTAATCTTCATAAATTTGCTATAATCTCACCAATTATGCCGGAAACAAAGCTTGGTCACGAGAGATTTTTCTTAAAAATAGCTTCAAATTATGCGGCTGAGGCAAACCCTGACGGATCCCTTTATCCATCAGTCATAAAACAATATGCGAGGTATTCCGGGGAAAATGTGCTTGGTTCAGGAGCATATCACATTGTTGTGGGCAGCTGGGATGATACCAGGAAAGTCTCTGCCTGGGCTTACAATGAAGGTCTTTCCGAGCAGCAAGCCAAAGAGCAGTTCTATGCGCATCGTATACTCAATATTCTCTTTCCGCATAACTTTCCCCGTTTTCATGCCGTCTTTTGGCGCCATGGGAAAAGTATAAATGAATTATCGGGTTCTATAAGACAACTTGTTAAGGAAGACTTTTTTCGTTATAAATACAAATATCCTTTTAGAGAGGCTGACAGTAAGAGACGAAATATCCCTCTCCTGGTTGAATTCGACAGCAGAAGTGCAAATTATGCAGTGGGAAATGACGGTGGTCAGTACTACGTGGATGTGGTCAAAACTGAAGGAAGAATCGATGAATTTCTCCAAAAAAGAACAGCTATATACAGCTATATGTACGAAGCGGAATATCCTGAACAGGATATCTATAGGGTTAGGAAAAGTCTAGATAGACTGCAGGTTTTACGAGATATTCCTCAGCAGTAAGTTCACTAAAAAGAGCGGTGCGCACCGCTCTTTTATCTGTTTTGGAAAATATAAGCTTATTTGTCTTTTGCTTTAAGTTTTGCCTGTGCACTGATGGATTGGCCAAACGTCCTGCCGTCACTTTCCGCTACATCATGAGCCGTGACAGCGGTGCTCTGTCCAAAGACAGCCTGTTCACCAGCGTCAACGCTCGTGTCGTCGTGTGACTCTACCTCGGTTTCTTCCTGAGTTTGGGCTACAGACGGAGTCGGAGTTATGGCTACCAGAGCTTTAGAGTGTTCTATAGCACTCACTGAAACCTCAGTCGGCATGTCTTTGTCTGACTTGGTATTACGTGCTGCTACTTTCTCTGTTCCTTGAGCTTTGCCACTGCTTTGGTCCTCACTGCTGGCAGTCGCCGCTGTTTTTGAAGACCCAGAAACATTCAACGATGGACCGTTTACATCGGTAGTTGTCTGCACTTGCTGAACTGCATTGTTTTTGAGTGCATGTGTCTTAATGGCTGTTTGTGCCTGAGACGACGTGCCGAGTGTTAAGCTTGTTAACAGTGCTAGTATCATTGAAAAAATATGTACCATATATCAATCACCTCCTTTCAATGCTTTAGTATTTCCATGGCTATTTGCGCTTTTGGGAGTGTCATCCTGGCTACCCACTATTTGATGTACGATGGAATGAATTGATTTTTCTATTTCACCCTCAACCCCCTTACTATTATCCTGAGGTTTGGTTATAGAGGGCGTAGGGGTTGCCGCGGTTCCCTTTGCTCCTTCTAGACTCTCACCAGATTCTATGACGTGCTCCTTACCTGCGGGTATCAGGCCTTGCTTATCAGACTTCTCGGTTGACGATTCTTGGTGGCTATCTGTTTTTATTTCATGTTTCTGGCTCGCGGACGGGGTTGCGTCAGGAGACGACGGGCCGGGCAAAGGAGTGATGACACGGGTTGATTGCATGTTGACCGGCGCAAATGGCGTGTGTTGTATCGCCTCTTTGAATGGGTAAAGGAGGTCTCCCTTTCGTGCATTCGTCGTGGCACTGGCAAGACCGGTAATACCAAATATACCAACGATCAGAAGGAGAGCAAAAATAGCCGGTGATGGAATAAAAAAGGCAGAAGCTGCAGGCTTACTTGACAAGGACGGGACCAAGGCGTTTCCAATCCGTTGACGCAGCGTTTCGGGAGCTCTGACACTTTTAAACAGGCCAAGCTCACCAATAATATCTTTAAATTCTTGCTCTCTCAGTTGTTTCATATTTGTTTTTTCATCCTCTTTTTTAATTTTTTGAGACCGCGGTACTGCAGCGCCCTGACTGCATCTTCTTTTTTATTTAAATGCAAAGCAATTTCCCTAGTTGACATGTCTTCAACAAAGCGAAGCATCATTACCTCTCTTTGCTCTTCACTTAACTCCTGCATTAGTGACAGTACTTGGTTTATTCGTAATTCCCTATCCAGGCTTTCGTCAAGCTCTCCGTCTGCCGCGGCTATGTTCTCATGAAGCACTGCCTTGGGCTTATTCAACCGGTAATGATCAATCAATGTATTGCGCGCTATGCGGTAAAGCCACGCTTGTATACCTTGCTCATTACTAGCAAACTTCTCCATATTCTCCCATGCCTTGAAAAAGACAATCTCGACGATATCTTCGGCATCTTCTTTATTTTGGTTAACCCGAAAATAGACATACCGGTAAATTTGGTCGAGATACTTCAGATAGAGACTGCCAAACGCCTCCTTGTCACCTCGCTTCGCCCGCTCTATCAAAAGCCTTTCTGGGAGATTGACATGCCGTTTAAGCCATCTCACCATAGCATCGATGCTCCTATATAACGAAAAAGTTGATGTTTTGTGACGCACTGCATAATTAGCGTGGGTATTGTAATGTATTTTTGCCTGAAGAACAATAAAATTCTCTTCGTTGCCCGTAGGTACAGCTTTTGCTATAATTCTTAATTATTGCGGGAATAGCTCAGTGGTAGAGCGGTCGCCCGGGCGACAGGCAGTGGTTTATGTATAAGGTATATGTCTTGAAGAGCTTAGTGAATGGCAGACTGTACACTGGATCTACCAATAACTTGAAGCGAAGACTGGAAGAGCATAATTCTGGCAGGTCAAAGTACACAAAATTAACAAAACCTTTTGAGCTTGTATTCGAAGAGGAATACCAAACGAGATCAGAAGCATATAGTAGAGAATTGTTTCTGAAGAGTGGCAAAGGGAGAGAATATATCAGAGAGAAGATAGAAAACTGGCGGGAATAGCTCAGTGGTAGAGCGTCTCGTTGCCAACGAGAAGGTCGCGGGTTCAATCCCCGTTTCCCGCTCATCCGCCTTTCAACAATTCTGCAGGTTACTATGAGGGCATTGTTGGGTATTGCAATAGTTGCAGTAATCCTCGGTCTTGCATTATTATTAGTGAGATCTGATACTACTCCCAAACAATCCGGGCAGGATGTTACGGTGCAGAGCGAAAAGATGAGAACGATGAGGATCACGAGCCCGTCATTTAAAAACAACACAGATATCCCGCCAAAATATACCTGTCAGGGAGAAGATGTAAGTCCTCCTCTGCTATTTTCAGGCGTGCCACAAAATACCAAGTCTCTTCTTCTTATTCTGGATGACCCGGACGCGCCGGGCGGGACGTTTACTCACTGGGTGGTCTACAATATCCCGCCTGGTACGTCAGAGATTGCAGAAAATAGCCTGCCAGACGGTGCTTCAGAGGGAATGACAGATTTTGGGAAGCCCGGATACTCCGGTCCCTGTCCCCCGCCCGCTTCGCCGGAGCAGCTACGGCGAAGCGAGTCCGGTACGCACCATTATCGTTTTAAACTCTATGCACTTGATGAAGCCCTTTTGTTTGGTGATCCTCATCCGCCATCCAGGGATACAGTTGTATCCGAGATGCGGGGGCATATCCTAGATCAGTCAGAACTTGTTGGACTCTACGGTAAAAAATAACTCCCACCTTCCTTAACTTAATTGATCATATAGGTTAGATTTGGTATCATTGTGATGCGCAGCGCAGGAACCGCTGCGCTTACTGGGAAGTCGTCTAATGGTAGGACAACAGACTTTGGATCTGTTTATTCTGGTTCGAATCCAGGCTTCCCAGCTCAAAAAGATGGCATTTGTCAACTTTTTAAGCTGGGAATAGGCTTAATTTGCTTGAGACGAATCTCGAAGATCCTCGTAGAGGGCAGGCTTCCCAGCAAAAGTTCTACCTTGGATTCGAACTATTTAACATCTGCAATTGTAATACTATATTTGAATTGAGTTTCATTAAATTCTTCAAAGGTGCTTCTAATAGTCATTCCCAGTTTTTCTAATACTCTTCTAGATTGGATGTTGGACGCTTGTGTAACTGCGACAATATGGTCAACTGCGATATTTTTAAATCCCCAATTAAGAACTTCTGTTATTGCTTCTCTACCGAATCCTTTACCCCAAAATTTTGGTAAGAACTGATATGAAACTTCGATTTCACCTGTACGATAAGTATCAAGTGAAACAAGACCGATTAGATTTTTACTTGTCTGTTCGATAACAATAAAATAACACTTTTTATCAATATATTCGGTGACTCTTTGATTTGCTTTTTGTTCAGTAAGTGGACCACCCAAATGTTCACGCACTTTCTCATTTGTCCACAATTGGATGAGAAATGCACTGTCAGATTGTTGTATTGAGCGAAGCTCGAGGCGTTCGGTATTAAGATGTATGTTTGATGACCAGGAGTTTATTTCCATGACTACATTCTATCACTGCTGAGAATAAATGACATAATGGTATTGATTATAAAAAGTTCCGACATAGTCAACCCTGACTTAACCGGAGCCAATCGGTCCCAAATGTGTTTTTAGCCTCGTGTATCTTGCGAAATATACTGCTTCTCAAAACAGCTTACCTTAAGGATCAAAGATACTGGATTCATACAAACTATAAGCTAAGTTTGAGGTATAATGAAGTATCATAGTAAATAAACGTCCTACAATCGTCTTCCTCAGTACATATCCTCCCCGTGAATGCGGCATCGCAACTTTTACGCATGACCTTCTTACTTATAGTCAAAAATTTCTTGGTGACAAATTTCTCTGCAAAGTTGCCGCTCTTAACCTCTCCCCATTGGATACGTATAAGTATCCTCACGAGGTAGCCTGGGAAATTGATCAAAATGACGAGGAAGAATTAATCAAGTTTTCTGACCATGTCAATACTGATGAAACGATACAAGGAATCATCATACAACATGAATATGGCATATTTGGTGGAGAGTATGGAGAAAAACTACTTTCATTTATGCAGCGTTGCAAAAAACCAATGCTGGTAACGCTGCACACCATGTTGCCACACCCGAACCAGAAAATGGCCGAGATTAAGATCG
>JAKAMH010000040.1 GCA_021813005.1 bacterium | reverse complement strand
TTCGTCGCAACACGTTGACCGGTTTATCGCCAATTCAGAGGAGGTGCGCCGACGTATCAAAAAATTCTATAGAAAAGATGCAGTTGTAATATATCCGCCGGTAATTACTGTTAACCAATTAACGGATACAAAAAATAAACAGAGAGATTACTACCTGACCGGCGGAAGATTGGCCCGTGCCAAGCATACGGAGTTGGCTATTGAGGTCTGCACGCGGCTAAAATTACCTCTCAAGGTTTTTGGTATTGCTTTCGCCGGCTATGGTGAGGATCTTAAACGACTGGCCGGACCGACTGTCGAGTTTCTCGGTGAAGTGGCAGACGCGGAGAAGTTATCTCTTATGGCCGGCGCCAAGGCGTTTCTTTTTACGTCCGAGGATGAGGACTTTGGCATTGTGCCGGTTGAGGCAATGAGCCAAGGCACGCCCGTCATCGCCCATCGGTCAGGGGGTGTCAGAGAGACGGTTATTGACGGCACAACAGGGCTCTTCTTTGATGACCTGACCACGGAAAGCCTCATGGAGGCGATAAAGCGATTTGAAAAGAAGAAATGGAGCAGTGGGGCCTGTCGAAAACAGGCGGAGAAATTCTCGATGGCACGCTTTAGGGCCTCGGTGAGGCAGGTTGTTGAAAAACCACGGTAGGACCTTGTTGCTCTTTGGAAAGAATATCTCTATAAACGTCAATATCCCGTTTGTCTCTCAAGAATCTTCCCTGTAAGGCGTCAATTGGCGGGACAGAGGAAAGGCTTTCCCGCAGTGCTTCCACGGCGCTTTCTTGATTGGCGCATACCTGTTCTACAGCAGAGAGAAAGTCGCCATACGGATTATGGTGAGGACCTTGTGCTGCGTCAAGTGCGTTGCATGCATGTTCGATGAGGTGGCGCGCGGCGTATGAAAAAGTCCGGAGAAATGTTGTCTGGGCGGGCGTCTCCATTTCAAAGTAGTCAATCCACTGCAAATGACGGCTGTAGGCCTTGTTGAGACGAGAGGCAGTATCCCGCTTAAGGCGCATGCGTATGTCATCTGTCTCTTCTGCCTGGTTGTGCCGGCTTAAGAGCACCTGTGCCAAATGATACCCGACCTGCTCTGTAAATCTGCCGGTCTCGTTATTTCGTATGTCAAGCCCGGCGTTCGCGTCAGTCTGAGAGATGATAATTTTGGCTGCCTCATTGAGACGCTGACGGTAATCTCCCTGCTGTTCTCTGCTATTTGGTAAAGGCTCGCTTGTCTGTGTCCGGGGAAGGCGTCTTCGAACCGGTACAAGAAAACGATTGCATTTTTCTCTTACCTGCAATTGATCTGCCTTATGATGGACCCAATTAGCCACGTCCTCAGTTAGCGGCGGGCCCTTTTCGCCTCCTGTCCATTTATTCATGGCTGCAAGATACTACAGATAAGCTGAAAATGCAAGCCAATTATCTATTTGCTATACTACGGGGGAATTATGACAGCCGAAGCAAGACCACAAATTGCCATACTGTTTAAGGGTCAAGGTATACACTTTGTCGGTATGGAGAGGCAGGTGCTTGAGTACTCGGCAGCTGCCAGGAAAGTTTTTGATCGTGTTGAGGATGCTATCGGTTTTTCCCTCAGGGAGAAAATGACAAATCCAGCGAAGCTTGATAATTATGCACAGCTTGCGACCGTAACGACTGAAATAGCTCAGTGGGAGGCTCTCAAAGAGCATATTGGCGGACTAACTGAGTACATCCGTAAATTCTTTGGCAGCAGTCTCGGACAATTCCCGGCTTATTATGCATCCGGCGCAGTGAATCTTGAGCATCTGGCAGTGCTTGTTCATAAACGCAACCAGTTGACAAAACAGGCACAAGAGAAAAGGCCGGGAAGCATGATGGCAGTTATTGGTATGGCGGAGGACGACCTGACAGGAGTACTGAGTGAGGGAAAGGATATCTATATCGGTAACCACAATTTTCCCACATCACACGTGATCAGCGGCGACATACAAGATCCGGATTTAATGATGGATAAGCTAAAAAGAAAAAATGCCAAATTGGTATCTCCGCTGAGTGGGATTCCCTATGCCTCCCATTCCCCGCTTATGGAAGAAGTGTCTGCAGAGATGGGTGAAGCAATTGAAGCTACGCCTTTTAGTGATACGGCTGGTAACGCGGTTTATCCCAATGAAACTGCAGAACCAACTGGCACAGGGAGTGTTCTAAAAGGTCTGTTGCCGCGCCACCTGACAGATCCCGTCCTACTGGATCAAACATTTGCGAGACTTACAACGGAGGGACGGCACTTGGTAGTCGAAATCGGCCCTGGCGAGAAAGCAATATTTGTACGTCAGATGGGCAAGATTTATGAAGGGCTGCAAGGGCTGCACCTGGGTGAGATAGTTGACCTAGCTGCGGTGGGGGAGAAAATAAAACAGCATGTCGGAGCTGTCTGAAGTAAATCCCATAGAAGTCTTATCTCATGCCGGAGGATTACGGCCTCGCGCTCCCGGGGTAGTTGTACACGGCAGGGACAGTGAGCATTATGCCTGAATTGCCAGAAGTTGAAACAGTGAGGAGGGGTCTTGAGAAGCATCTCCTAGGGCGGGAGATAGAGGAGGTGACGGTCACATATGATCCTCTCCTTTCAGGTGAGAGGACAAAAATTCTCCACACACCCATAACCTCGCTTCGCCGGTTTGGCAAAGGGCTGGTCATTGATTTTCAAAACGGCTATAGCCTGGCAGTCCACCTCAAGATGACAGGACAGCTTGTCTACCGAACTGATAGGATATCAGATCTTCCTCATAAACACACACACGTACAATTTAAATTCAAAAGCCAATCCGCCAGCTGGCAGACAAAAGTCAAAAGTGAAGATTATTTATTTTATTCCGATATCCGTAAGTTTGGCTGGCTGCAGATTGTCAGGACAGATAAACTCTCCGAGCTATCCTTCTTCAAGCGCCTTGGCCGCGAGCCGCTTCGTGATCTGACGGCAGATGATCTCTATCTGCTCCTGCAGAAGTCAAAAGCACCTATCAAAAATATCCTTATGCAGCAGGAGAGAATCGCCGGCATCGGCAATATTTATGCCTCGGAAGCATTATTCTTGGCGAAAATACACCCACTGAAATCGGCCCAATCGTTGACGAAGCAGGAAACAGCCAGGCTACTTGTCTCAATTGAACGGGTCTTTTTGAAAGCACTGTCTAAAGGCGGCGCCTCGTCGGAGAACTTTGTCAATGCAGAAGGACGTCGGGGGACATATCAGGAGCATTTTTTGGTTTATGATCGCCTGGGGAAACCGTGCTCAGTTTGTAGATCGGAAATTGTGCGGCTCAAGCAGGCAGGGCGAAGTACGTTTCTCTGTCCCAACTGTCAAAGGCTGTCATGACATACTCCAGACGACTTTCCGGTGGCTGAGAACATTGGCAGTAATGCCTGTCAACACCTCCTCGACAAGTGCCAGGAAGGCAGCCTCAGACAAATCTTTTGTAGAGAAGGATATTTCGCTGTAGGGGAGATGACTTTTCTCCTGTGACGAAATAGTAAGGCTTTGATTGGCAGGAAAGCGGGAATCTATCTCTCCCCAGACTAAACAGGAGAAAACCAGTGTAAATCCGCTGCCAGTCTTCTCGAGAAACAGGCTAATTTGCAAAGCCACATTGGTGTGCCAGTCATGCTGGGTGATCTTTTCAGGCATGAGATAGGGATTGGCAACGTAACGCAGGTCGATGCCAAGCGGCACACTATCCTGGGCGATGAAGTTAACCCGGTGTAAAAAGTAGGGGCTGTGCGGTTTTTCAAGATCCGTGCTTTTTTTGAAGATGAGAAACAGTTCCCGCCGCGGGGCTAGAATTTTTGTGTAATACTCACTGATAAGCGCAAACGTTTGTCGAAACAGGCTATCAAATTCTTGTCGAGCCTGGCGGACCGCCCGCTGCTTCGCGTCTGTCGCTTTTTGCTTCTCTGTCTCCTCACGGCCCAAGAAATCCGCAAAATCGTCAAACAGTGCCATACACAGACAATTATAGCAACTCAGGCAAAGTTGTGGAGAAGTTGTTGTATTTACGGCGTGAGTTTGCTAGTATTGTATCTCAGCAGAGTGTACTTTCGGGCGGTCTGCAGCCCAAGAGAGTAGCAGTATGGAAAGCCCGTATCAAGAAAAGATAGTCATCTCGGTCGGCGGTTCACTGGTGGTGCCGGACGGCGGCATTAATACGGAGTTTCTTACAAAGCTGAACACGTTTGTTCGAGCCCAACTGGCGCAATTTCCCAAGCGCCAGTTTTTTTTGGTCGTGGGAGGCGGATCAACTGCCAGGCATTATCGGGATGCCGGTAGGGAGGTTCTGGGACACGAGTTGACCCGTGATGACCTTGACTGGCTGGGTATCCATGCGACACGTCTTAATGCCCAGCTTGTCAGAACAATCTTCCGTGATATTGCCCACCCCTACCTGATCAAGCATTATGACATTATTCGTAAAGTCAAAGAGCCAGTGGTTGTCGCCTCGGGCTGGAAGCCGGGCTGGTCGACGGACTTTGACGCTATTTTGATCTGTGAGGACTACAATGTGCGCACCGTTCTCAATCTCAGCAATATTACGCAGGTTTATGACGCGGATCCGCGTACAAACCCGACGGCTAAGCCGATTGATAAGATTTCGTGGAAGGACTTTCGCAAACTAATCGGCGAGGAGTGGATCCCGGGGATGAATGCACCGTTTGACCCGGTGGCCGCCAAGCGGGCAGAGGAGATCGGAGTCAAGGTGGTTGTCATGAGCGGAGATAATTTTGCTAACATTGAGCGTTACTTCAAAGGCGAAAAATTCCTGGGTACGGTTATTGCATGAGACTTGCTGCACTCTCTCTTCAGAACTTTAGAAACTACGAGCACCAAACATTTTATTTCCCGAAGTTACTGACTATTATAGTTGGCCCCAATGCGTCCGGAAAATCGAACTTAATTGAGGCTGTCAATATCCTCTCAAGTGGAAAAAGTTTTCATGCCGACCATGACGTGGAGATGCTTGCCTTTGGCAAAGAGGTCGCTCGGGTGAAGGGGAAAATTACCGATGTGCAGGAGGGGGCAGAGACGTTGGAGTTTCTTCTGGCGCATCAGGAGGGCCGGTTGACCAAAAAGTATCTGGTGAACGGTATTTCGAGGCGGCGGGTTGATTTTGCCGGCAGAGTTCCCTCGGTGCTGTTTCTCCCGTCGGATATTGATATCGTCATAGGTTCACCTGGGATGAGAAGGAGATTTCTTGACAGTGTGCTAGAGCAGACGGACAGGGAGTACCGTATCCATCTGACGGCCTATGAGAAGGCGCTTCGCCGTCGGAACAAACTGTTGGAACAAGTGCGAGAAACAGGCAGACGAGACGCGCGGCTGTTCCCATACTGGGACGAACTGGTGATTGAGAACGGACGCTACATTACTAAGGCGCGGCAGGCATTTTTGGAGTTTATCAACGCGGCTGATCAGGCGACTTTTCCGGTACAGGTGGAATATGACAGAAGTGAGATATCGGAAGAACGGCTTTGGCAGTACAGGCAGGCAGAAGTCGGGGCAGGCGTGACGCTGGTGGGGCCGCACCGTGATGACATAGTACTTATGATGGAAAACAGCGAGACAAAGCGACGCGAGCGGATTAAGGCATTTGGGTCGCGCGGGCAGCAGCGTCTGGCTGTCTTGCAGCTGAAGATGCTGCAGA
This sequence comes from bacterium, assembly GCA_021813005.1. Lineage (GTDB taxonomy): Bacteria > Patescibacteriota > Microgenomatia > Levybacterales > UBA12049 > JAKAMH01. The sequence continues at coordinate 1,802 of JAKAMH010000040.1, read as the reverse complement.
TGGAATATATCGAGGGAAAGACAGGCGAGCGGCCACTCCTGCTCCTGGACGATATCTTCTCAGAGCTTGACGAAGGGCATATGGAGCTCCTGACCGGCATTATGGGTAAACAGCAGACAATCGTCACCACGACACATAAAGAATTTGTGGGAGCAATAGATACGTTGTCGCCTGATATAATAGAGCTAACTTAGTTATGGAAGAGTTTGACACAGCACTTTTACAGACCCTCTATAAACCGCCTGAAGACTCGCATAAAGGCCAGAATGGCAAGCTGCTTCTCATCGGTGGGTCGCACCTCTTTCATGCCGCTTCTCTCTGGGCACTCGGTACTGCCTCACGGCTTGTTGATATGGTTTTCTACGCCTCAGTGCCCGAGAACAATGCGATAGTGCAACAGGCTAAAGCCGAGTTTCGGGACGGTATCGTGGTGGAGCGACAGAATGTTGAGAGCTATGTCGAGGAGGCAGATTGCGTACTTATCGGGCCGGGGATGGTAAGGTCTGAAATGAAAAATGAGAGGGGAGAGATGAGAGATTTGGAGGCAATAAATAATCTCGAGAATGAGGGGGAGCAGACGTATTATCTGACGAAGTATCTGCTTGCCAAATATCCTCATAAAAAATGGGTCATTGATGCCGGAGCGCTTCAGATGACGGATACCGAGTGGCTCAAAAACCTTTCGCAGGTAATTGTAACGCCGCATCACGGGGAGTTTGAGCGTGTTTTCCAAGAGGATATCAAAAATCAATCCGCCAGCTGGCGGACAAAGATCAAAAATGGAGATCAAAGCGCAAAGATTGATGACGAATTGGTGGCGCATGTTGCAAAGAAGTATGGAACTATAATCCTCCTTAAAGGAGTAGAGGACGTTGTTTGCTCGCCTGATTCCTGTGTCAGCGTTTCAGGGGGTAATGCAGGCATGACGAAGGGCGGCACAGGCGACGTGTTGGCGGGGCTTGTGGCGGCGCTCTCATGCAAGAATGACATGTATCTCGCGGCACAATGCGGAAGCTATATCAACAAAAGGGCGGGAGACGAGCTGTACAAACGGGTTGGTTCCAACTTCAACGCCTCAGGCCTCATGATGGAAATTCCCCGGGTGATGCAGGCGCTTCTAAGATAACTTCTCGAGGATCCGTGAAAGGTTGTAGGTGACGAGGACGGCAAGGATAGTGACTGCCAAGGCATAAATAAGCAAAGATGCCAGCCCACTTCCCTGGGGGAGCCACTTGGTGACATAGTTGTCTACAAATTCCTTGATGACATTATTCCAGGCGAGGGCTGCCACCAAGCCAAACCCACTTGTTGAAAGTGTGATGAGCTGTCGGACAAGTTCTTTGTGTAGGGTTTTGTTTTTCTTTTTGTCTGCCACAACACAATTATAGCACAGGCATACAGGTTGCGTTTCTTCGGGAAATATGCAACAATTCTTGAACAGAATTGAGACGTAAGATATCAGGATATATGATTTAAGCAGTCCGTATAGATCTTATTCTTAAATTTTAAATCATTGTATGTACACCCCCAGATATACCATTTCAAACAGCATTCTCCGTCATATTGGTACAATCGAGGCGAGTCGTGAAGTGATTGACCACGCGCCGCTCTTGCCCTTCTATGAGAAGCAGTTTCAAAAAGATGCCATGGTGAGAGCTGTCCACCATGGCACACATATTGAGGGGAATGCACTTGACCTTAATCAGGCGGAGCAGGCGATGTTTGGTAAAGAAGTGATTGCACGCCAACGCGATGTCCAGGAGGTCATTAATTATCGGCGTGTCATGGAGTATATAGGTGAG
>JAKAMH010000039.1 GCA_021813005.1 bacterium | reverse complement strand
AGCATCTGATCGAGAAGGACAAGATCGGGGCGTTCTGACTTTACTTTATCTATACCCGTTTTGGCATCCGCGGCGGTTACCACCTGGTAGCCGGCGCCCGATAGGGCAGTTGAGAAAACAGTCATGAGCGCCAGGTCATCATCGACCAGAAGAATTTTCATGCTCACTTTCACGCTAGCAACTATTGTGAAAAATTGCAAGGGTTAAAATCGGGAAGCAGGGTAACTGCGTTTTCTGTCATTCTGTGCTCCTGCCTGCCGACAGGTGACACGGAATCTATTTGGATCCTGAATCCTGTCTAAATGATCAGGAAAGCACATTCAGGGACGATCAGGTCAGGAGTAAACAGCTTATGGACATTCGTCTATCTCCTCAAAACACCTCACCTAGGGTATAATAGGGAAGATGCAGGCGAGAAATATCATCGAGGAAAAGATCACACAGTGGCTAGGCAGGCAGGGGGTTGCCGACGCGCCTGTCCGGCTTGATTATCCGGAAGAACAGGCACATGGAGACTATGCTACAAATATCGCGCTTCTGGTGGCCAAAAGACTCCACAAGTCGTCCCGGGATACGGCAGAGGAGATAAAGGCGTTTCTTCTGGACGGGAAAATCCCATTCATACGGGATATTTCTGTAGCCGGTCCGGGATTTATTAATATTTTTTTTACACAGACAGAATTTATCACTTATCTTACAACACTGCTAGAGGATCCGGAAAAGGTTGTCCCCGCGACCAAATTAAAAAATAAGAAGATAATGGTGGAATTTGCCCACCCCAATACGCATAAGGAAATGCATATCGGCCACATGCGCACCCTCATTACGGGAGAGGCCTTAAGTAGATTGCTTGAGGCGGTGGGGGCAACGGTCTTTCGCGCCAACTACCAGGGAGACATCGGTCTGCATGTGGCTAAAGCTATGTACGGAGTCGAGAAACTGCTTCAAGAAAGAAAGCAAACGCTGGCTGATATTGCAGGATTAAGCAACACTGCTAAGGCGCATTTCCTGGGAGAGGCATATGCCCGTGGATCAAGAGATTATGACACAGAGAAGGAGGCAGTAGACCACATAAACCGTGAGCTATACGGGAAAACCGGCCAACACTGGGGGCAATATCAAGAAACACGGCAGTGGAGTTTGGACTATTACGACGACTTTTATACGCGATTTTATACTCATTTTGACAAGTTGTTTTTTGAGAGCGAGATGGTTGAGCGGGGCAAGAAAATTGTCGAAGAGCATGTCGCAGATTATGAGCAAAGTCGAAGAGTCGCAGATTCTGAGCAAAGTCGGAGGGTGTTTGAAAAAAGTGAGGGGGCTGTTGTCTTTCCGGGGGAGAAGTATGGGTTGCACACGCGGGTATTTGTGACGGGGGCCGGAATTCCGACGTATGAGGGGAAAGACATTGGTAATGCCTACGCGGAGTATGAAGCATTTCCCTTTGATACCAACGTGCATGTGGTGGCCAATGAACAGACAGGCTATTTCCAGGTGGTTTTTAAGGCGCTCTCACTTCTTGATCCAGAAAAGTTTGGGGAGTCAATGTACCACCTTCCGATGGGCATGGTGCAGTTGACAGATCCTTCGGCCCATTCGGCAAGCTCAGGGCGGGCAGGCTCCTCCCAGTCCGGCGGGCAGGCAGGACAAGCTCGCAAGATTAGTTCGCGGACGGGGGACGTCCTTACTGTTGACTGGCTGATTGACGAGGTGAAAGACAGAGTCTATGAGCTGATGACGGATCCTTCGACTGGCTCAGGACAGGGCTTGGGTGGGGAAGATCGAGACGCGGTGGCAGAAGAGATTGCCATTGGCGCTATCAAGTACTCGGTACTCAAAGTAGGGGCGACACAAAACGTGGCCTTCTCCATAGAATCGTCCGTTTCAATGGATGGAGATAGCGGCCCATATTTACAGTATACCTATGCCCGCACGCAGAGTATTTTGAGGAGGGCAAAAGAGGAGGGAATTGTCGCGGGTGATCTGGGAGGGCAGAATTTTCACACAAAACCTGAAGAAGAGGCACTTCTCAAGACACTCTATAGGTTTGGGGATGTAGTTCAGGAATCAGCGCAGAATTATTCACCCAACATCCTCTGTACATATCTTTTTAGCCTTGCAAAGTTGTATAATCTTTTTTATCAAAATGTACCCATTTTAAAGGAGTCGGGAGAACTACGAGACCTAAGACTTAGACTAACTGCTGCGACCGGAGCTATCATGAAAAGAGGACTATCACTGCTTGGTATTAAAGCACCCGAAAAAATGTAGCGTAGCATCTCTATATACATTGTGCTAAGAACAATCTTCACCCTTATCCTGTAGTCATCTCATCTTCCCTCTGGTTATTAATCTGTGGCATCGCGGTACTACCAAGCAGGGAAGGTATGAAATTGGTAAGAAGAAAACCATGATGCATTGATATATATTTTGTTACATTGACAGTTGAGTATTCTTTGCTAAAATCTCATGAACCACAGTATGTCAGCCGAAATTGAACCACAACAAGACCCCGTGTACGAAATCCGGTCAGACACCGCGCCGCAGTTTTCATCATCCGTCCAGATAGAGGCGAGGCGTAGTGTCATTGAGTATCAGCTTGGCCTTATTTCTGAGGGGGAGTTCCGTCTCACTACAGATGAGGCCGGTCCTGACGGACGAGCCGAGATGAGGGCCACAGCATCTAGGGTACAGGGGTACACGCGCAGACAGTTGAGAGAGGAATTCCGCTCGCTTATTTTCCCCTCAGGAAATGACGGCAGACCAACGGACGTTGTTGTAGGGGATACACCTGTCCCCACACTTGGCGTTATGGACGGTATTGCCAAAAAAGGGCATATCTCACGCATCAGCCTGACGCGTAACGAAGACGGGTCGTATTCAGGCAGCCCGCGAGAAATGAAGCATCACTCAGGATCAGAAGTACGCGTGCCACCTGTGAAGCCGACCAATCAAGCCAAGTAAGCCATCTTTCCGTCTTGGCAAACAACCTCTTCAGTGCTAGAATAGAATCCTCTTATGCAGTTTCAAAAGAAAGTCCTCCAAAATGGCCTTCGTGCCATCGTCGTCCCCATGCCCTCCTTTGAAAGCGCGACTGTCATGGTAATGGTGGGAGCAGGCAGCCGGTATGAAACCCGGAAAAACAACGGCATCTCGCACTTTCTTGAGCATATGGCGTTTAAAGGCACGACCAAACGCCCGTCGGCGCTTGCCATCTCGACGCTGATCGACGGCATGGGCGGCGAGTTCAACGCCTTTACCGGCAAAGAAACGACCGGTTACTACATCAAGTCGGCCAAGGACCATGTGGGCACCTCGCTTGACGTGCTCTCTGATATGCTGCAGCACTCGCTCTTCGACCCGCAAGAAATCGACAAGGAAAAAGGCGTCATCATTGAGGAGATCAACCTCTATGAAGACATGCCAATGCGCAAAATCGGCGATATCTACGAAAACCTGCTCTATGGGGACACGCCGCTTGGCTGGGACATCTCAGGCTCCAAGGAGGTTATTCGGGCCGTCAGGCGGGAGGACTTCCTGTCCTACATGGCATCTCTCTACAGCGCGGATAATATGACTGTCATTGTGGCGGGAGGTGTCGAGCCTGAGGAAGCGTTTTTGCAGATCGAAAGCTATTTTGGGGGTATGGGGCAGTTTAAGACTATTACCGCCGAACCCATCAGAGAGCAGCAAAAAAAGCCTGAGTTCCTGCTGAAGGACAAGAAGACGGAGCAGATACATATTGCACTTGGCGTGAGGACCGTGCCTGTCGGGTCTGAGAAACGTTATCCGCTCTCTGTCCTGGCTGCAATTCTCGGCGGTGGCATGTCAAGCCGGCTGTTTCATGAAATCCGTGAGAAGCGAGGACTTGCCTATTATGTCCGCTCCAGCGCGGAGGAGTACCAAGACGCCGGTAGTCTCGTTTCTCTGGCCGGGGTCGATCCCAAACGGGTCAAAGACGCGGTGGAAGTCATGATTGACGAGTACAGGAAAGTCGCGGAGGGAACGATGGGAATTGCCAAAGACGAGCTGAAAAAAGCGAAAGAGTTTTTGAAAGGGCATATGGTGCTGGAGCTTGAGGATAGCCGGGCAGTGGCCGGATACTATGCCCACCAGGAGCTCTTGGAGCCGGAAGTGCTCAATCCGGACGAAATTATCAGGAAGATTGAAAGTGTGACTCTGGACGAAATAGCGGAGGTCGGGAGGGAATTTTTCAAAAATGAGGGGCTTAACTTCGCCTTGATTGGCAATTTCGAGGATAGACAGGCGCTGGAGAACTTGTTAGAATTGTAGTAGAGCGTAGAGCGTAGAGCGTAGAGCGTAGAGCGTAGAGCGTAGAGCGTAGAGCGTAGAGCGTAGAGCGTAGAGCGTAGAGCGTAGAGCGTAGAGCGTAGAGCGTAGAGCTCGTTTTCTTCTCTTAGCCCTCTGCCCTAAGCTCACAGCATTTTATGATGGATAGATCAGTAGTTATAGTCAAGCCAGACGGGCTGCAGCGAGGGGTGGTCGGCGAGATCATCCACCGGCTTGAGCGAAAAGGGCTCAGGCTCTGCGGCGTGAAGATGATCGCGCTTTCAGACGCGCTACTTGACGAATGGTATGCGCATCACAAGGATAAGCCATTTTTTCCCGGCCTTAAGTCATATATGAAGTCGTATCCTGTGGTAGCGATGCTTTGGGAAGGCGTAGATGGCGTTGCTACTATCCGCAAAATTATCGGTGTGACAAAGGGACGCGATGCCGAGCCGGGGACAGTGCGCGGCGACTTTGCTATGAGCCAGCAATATAACCTCATCCATGCCTCAGAAAATGCCGAGATCGCGAAACGTGAGATTGAGCTCATGTTTGCAGAGGACGAAATATTTGAGTGGGACAAGCTTGACCTCAAACACATCTACACAGACGAAGAACTTCGCTGATAATAGTATCTAGTATCTAGTATCTAGTATCTAGTATCTAGTATCTAGCGACCCCCAAAGTTAAAAGACAGGCACTTTTCACTATCTAGCTCTCTGAAGATGGTAATACCGTAATCTAGTTTACGGTATTACTTCGTCTAATTGGGAATTATTAAATTAAAACTTACCTCACGCATTTCACCCTGATCCCTTCTCTGCCGGGATACTTAATACCACTTACGCAAAACCTGTCATTCTGATCCCGCCCTGGCGGGAGAAGAATCCCTGCCTGGCGCCTGCCTGCCGGCAGGCAGGGCGGACAGGAATTCAGCATGACATATTTTGAGATAGTCTTTGTCAAATCCTGAACAGCTACTTTCTTATACTTTCTTATATCTTGACAACGCATACTGTACATATATAATATGTACAAATGGTTGATTTAAGTAAAATTACCGGATTTGAATGGGATAAATGGAATAGAGATAAAAGCTATAAAAAACATAGTATCACTCCAAATCAGACAGAAGAGGTATTTTTAGACAAAGATCTGATCATTAAAAATGACCTAAAACATCAAGAACAGGAGAAACGATATATTGCTCTAGGGGAAACTACCGAAGGTGAAATACTATTTGTAGTTTTTACCATCAGGAAAGACAAAATTAGGATAATCTCCGGTAGACGAGCAAATAGAAAAGAAAAGGAGGTGTACAAAAAAAGATAAATCTATGCATCACTTAAAGCCAATACCTGCATTCAAAAATGAAATAGAAGAAAGAAACTTTTGGCAGACTCATGACTCTACTGAGTATGTGGATTATTCTCATGTTGAAAACTGGAAATTTCCTAATTTAAAATTAACGAGCAAGCCAATTACAATACGTTTACCGCAAGCATTGATTGATAGGGTCAAAATAAAGGCACATCAAATGGACATCCCTTATCAAGCACTCATTAAACAGCTCATTTTTGAGGGGATAGAAAAATAATTACTCCACGGCTTTCTCCCGTGGCATGAGGAAGTAGGAGATAAAGAAAAGCAGGATGATCGCCTCGGACGCCAGACAATACTGACAGAAGGCATGGATGACGGCTGCCTGCAGGTAGAAAAGAATGGCTGAGACTACCAGTCCTGAAACCACAAGGAAGGCCATGAAACGGCCTACAGTGCCCGCCTGCCTTTGACTGGCACTGTCGGGCAGGCCTCGTTTCCCCTGAAGATAGAGCACTGATAGGATGAGCAGAGCGAGGTAGTAAAAAACGCCGATAAGGGCAATTGGGACAGGACCAACGGAAGCATACTGACTCGTCAGTACTGTCTCACAACCATGCGCCAGGGAACAGGGAGGGACAGCGTTTTGGTAATGGTTTAAGGTAAGATAGAGCGCGTCAAGAAAGCCAAGGAATGAAAGTATGACAAGCACGTACGGCAATCTTTGCAGGAACGGATGATTTTTGAGGGCATTACTTTTTATGCGTCGGGGTTCTGTCGCTCTCTCTTCCCTTTGCTTCATATTATTTTCCTGACTTTTGGAGCTCCTGGTCGACGATCTGTTTGAAAGCGGCAAAATCCTGAGGATTATTGACGATCTGCTGACCGTTTATGATGAATGTGGGCGTACCGGTGACTCCAATCTTGATGCCTGTATCCTCCGAAGCATTGATCGCGTCCAAGGTAGAAGGGGCTGCCATATCGGCATCAAATCTGGCAACATCGAGTCCAAGCTGCTTGGCATACCTATCAAAAAGTTGCTGGTAGTTGGAGGCTGTAGCCCACTCATCCTGATTGTTGAAGAGCAGATCTCCCATCTCCCAGAATTTGCCTTGCAGTGACGCGGCATAGGCGGCTTCTGCCGAGACCATGGCATGCTGATGGAGATTGGCGAGCGGAAAGAAGCGGTAGACAAAGCGTACCTTATTCTTGTAGGTATCGTAGAGTTGATTGACAACCGGATGGTAGTAGCGGCAGGCTGGACACTGGAAGTCAGCGTACTCAATCAGTGTCACCTTGGCGTCCTTAGGCCCGCGGGTCATATCTTTGTCTGTCACAGGTGCGAGGTTTTGCACCGGAGAGAGCTCGGCGCCGCCGGCTGCAGGATTTGGCTTACTATTCTGTGACGCTTTGAAGACGATGAAGACGCTGGCGATAAGGACGAGGGCGACGGCGCCCCAGATAGCGAAGCTCTGGAGCTGCTGTTTTTTCTTCTCCTGGATCTCGCGGTCCATCTTTTCCTTCCTGCGTAGTTCTCGCTCTTGTTTGGTGGTTAGCTTATCCATATCGCCTTATTTTCTCAGTGAAATCTGATGAATGCTGTACATCCGATTGACCAGGCAGAAATCAGTATACAACGGAGTGGGGGAGATGTAAAGAGTACTTTTGCGTTCCACTTTTGACTTTCCGTACGATAATATATCACTATATAGTAATAAAGTTTTGCATGAAAAAGCAGTTGTCCTGTCACCTTCCACTCTCGTCTTGCAGCCGGTGTAGAGCCTGCGAAACAAGTCACGTACCTTGGCCCTATCCTTTGCTACCGGGACAAGGCTGCGTCGTAGCCAATTTTCCCCTCGCGAATGTATAGATGCAAATATACTAGTATATTTGCAGTGTAATTCTGTCACCCGCCTCCGGTCTGGCTGGTATAAAAAGAAGGAGACTACGGGATCTTGGGAGTGCAAAGGGGTAGGAGTGGCTAGATC
>JAKAMH010000038.1 GCA_021813005.1 bacterium | reverse complement strand
TACACCTCAGGGGTTCTTTTGTCAAAAGAGGATTGGTAGCTCGTAACTGATTTGTTGCCGGTGACAAATGCCAGGTAATTGGCATAGTAGGAGGTAACGCTATTAACGGTGGGTATGTGGAAGTTATAAAAAACCAATCCCAAAAGGAGCAGTCCGGAGATAAGACGTACTATCCGTCCCTGTCTGTTTTCTGAGGAGAAAATCCAGCCGATGAATAGTATAAAGCTTGGCAGAAGCACGAGGATATAATGCGTGTAAGGACGCTCAGAGAAGAATGCATTAAAGAGTGAAAAGGCCAGCCAGACCAGTATAAAGAGTGTCGTGTCCGAAAGGTAGTTACGCTTTAAAAAAAGACAGGCAAGAAATCCGATGAGTAGGATAAGCTTGACTACCAGAAGTCCTTGTGGGAAGAGGAAGTGATTTCCGTACCCAACATAACCGATATTGCTGAAAAACGTTGCATTGATGAAAGGAGTGATGGCCTGGACGCTGAGAAAATAGAGACAGGTAAAAACGAGCGGTACCAGAAAGCCGGCAGCAAACAGCCGGTATCGTCTGAACATCTGCAGCACAGTCCCTATATAGGAGAGGCGTCCTTTATTTTTATCCTGTACTGACAGCAGGTAGGCAAAGACAATAAGTCCGCTGAGGTCAAAGACGGCGACGACTTTCGTAATGAAGGCCAGTCCAAGCAAAAGGCCGGAGAGGAAGAGGAGGAGGCGCGGTTTTCGTCTTTTCGTGGTGGTGAGGAAAATGAATGCAGCGCTAATTACAGGCAGGAGCAAGAAATTCTCAGCGTTGGCGATGTTTCCCTCCAGGAAGGGGGTTGCCAAGAGAAAGCCAAAAAGGGCGGTGGTCCAGAGGGTAGTTGCCCGCTTGCGAAACAGCAGCTGCGCCAGGAAGTAGAAAGCGATAACAGTCAGAATACCTACCAGGAGCGAGAAAGTCCGCACCCAAAACTGATTACCGTCAAAAATTGCGTAAATGAGATAGAGCAAAGGCGGTTTGTTGTCCCAAATGCCGGTATAAAGAATACGGCCACGTCTGATGGCCATACCAATAACCTGATAGATTCCCTCGTCCCCATACCAGTGGGGCTCGGCAAGCGACGGAAGTCGCAAGAGGAAGAAGGCAAAGGAGAGAGCAAGGAGTATCCAAAAATTATTACTTTTTTCAAGCCTCCGGAGGACGTTTTTCATAATTGTCTAAAGTATATATTACTTACGCGCTTTTTGTCATCCTGAGGCTAATGCAGACCGCGTGTCGCTAAAGCTTTAGCGGTGGCGCACGGATCTATCTGCCGCCAATCAGAGATTCTTCTCCGCCAGCCGGCGGATCAGAATGACAGTTTTTGTGAAATATAATATATATTACTTGGCCCGGGTACTACAATTCCTTTGCCTAGATTTTCTCTGTGACCTTATATTCCAGCCTCCTCCCCAGCATAAGCTGTGTATGAGAGATGAGGGCCGGGAGGGCAGACAGAAAGAATCCGACCAATGGCATCAGAAGAAATTCAAACGGGAAGAGGATTTTCCGGCGAAGCGGCAAATTGGCAAGCGAGGGCCTGTTTTTATAATCAAGGTAGAGCATTGCCATGAGTGCCAGAAGACAGGAGGTCAGAATGAATCCGGCAAGCCTGGGTAAATTGTAACCAAGCGAAGTGCGCGAATAGACGGGATTAATCGTTGGCATAATATTGGCGGCAATGGTGACGATAAACCAATTTATTGGCCAGAGGAGATGGTCCAAAAGCACATAGTAAAGCATGACAGTTTTTCTGACAAACGGCACGTTTGGAACGGTCAGCCACCACTTGATAAAAAGCGGATCATCCGAGACGCCCCATGACCAACGCCGTTCCTGGTGATACTTGTTCTTCAGGCTGTTAAAGTATCCCGACGAAAGGGCAGCATCCTGAGATGTCTTGAGGTAAAGCGGTTCTACCCAGACCTTCCCCTTGGTCCGGAAAAATGCTTTAAAGAATATCCGGTAATCCTCCGGAATGACATCCACATCCCAAAAATCAACCTCTTTGAGGAGCCGGAAGGAAAGCGAGTAAGTGGATTGGGTAATCAGTCTGTCACCCTGGACGAGGAGCGCCATACGCCACAAACTACCGAAGAAAGAAATAATTCTGGTTGGGGCGGGCACATTCCAAATATTATTATGGAAGACAATCGCCGACTGCCAAAACTTCCTGTACCGATTGGCATCAGACAGGAACATGTATGTCAGGTAGGCAAAGTATTGCTTGTCAAACATCGAATCAGCGTCCACGGAGGAGACTGTAGTGAAATCAAGAGAGAGCGGTCCGTGCTCAATCAGCATCTTGTATGCCTGGCGCCCGGCGTAGGCCTCATTGGAGGACTTGCCCTTTACCTCGCCTTGGATATCAGGGTGGAAGGTGGCAATGACACTGCCAAACGAATTACCATATCTTTTGATGAGCGCTTTTGCCCGTGCCGGCGCTTCTTTTTCGCGCTCCTCCATGGCCAAAATAATATGGATTTGCTTGAGGGGGACGGTTTGCCGTTTAAGATTGTCAATCGTCATTGAGACTTTGTCGACCAGCTCTTTGTAATTGACGATGACGAGGATATGATGGACTTTGGCGACGTCGGGGTACTTTTTGGCTTTTTTGTACCAGTCTTCTCTGCCGGCGTTGTTTATCTTTTTGGTCGCGATTGAGGCGGTGATGACAAGAGAAAATGATTTATAGAACCAGTAGACATCAAAAAAGAGGATAAAATAGGCTAGGATAGTCGGAAAGAGAATTGACCCCCAAAGAGGAGAGAGGATGACAACCCAGACAACAAAGCCGGGGAATATCTCAAGCAGACGCAGCATCTTCACGGGGTAACGCTCAAATAGTTTTTGGAAAAGTAATGTCATAAGGGAAAACTACCGCAGCTTATCAAATACAGTATAGACGTTTTGATCGGTTTGTTCTACCAACGTTTCAAACGGTATGCCTTTAAGATCCGCTATGAATTTCGCTGTGATTATAGCATAGGAGGGTTCATTTCTCTTACCTCGGTGCGGCAGTGGGGTGAGATAGGGTGCATCTGTCTCGACAATAAGCCTGTCAAGCGGTACGAGACGAGCCAGTTCACGAAGTTCCACAGTCTCGCCTACTGCCAGGCCGGGGTAGGTGATATTGCCGTCAAATCCGATGTAGAAACCCATCTGCAAAGCAGATTTAAGGATCTTCATATCTCCTGCGAAACAATGAAACATACCCGGTACATCCTGCAGCAGATCTTTGTGCGCCTTAAGAATTCCGATGACGTCCTCTCCTGCCTGTCTGTTGTGTATTTGAAGCGGCAGGTGTGACTCGTGTGCTATTTCAATCTGCCTTTCAAAGATTTGTCGTTGCAGTTTTGGATCAACGATGCCGTTTGACTGGTAGTTATAATAATCGAGTCCGATCTCGCCGATCCCAAGTACTTTGGGGTGTTTTGCCAACTCAAGAATTTCTTTGTCCCATCCGGGTGCCACCTTGTCAGCGTGATGGGGGTGAACACCGACTATTGCATAGAGATCCTGATACTGCTCAGAGAGTATTACTGCTTCCCGGCTTGATGTCACCTGGGTGCCGGCATTGATGATACGAGTGACTCCTGCCATTTTGGCACGTTCAACCACCGCAGGAGTATCATCCTTGAATCTGTGGAAGTTTAAATGACAGTGGACGTCAATCATGGGCTAAGTGTACCATATGAAAGTTACACAGAGAAGCATAAGCAGGAGGGGATCGGGGTAACTGCGTTCTCGTCATTCCGAATTCATTTCGGAATCTATTTGGATCCTGAAACAAGTTCAGGTCACAGACTCCCAAATGGGAGATGACCGACTTTGCAGTTACCCTGGGAGGGGATGTATGCCCAAGTTTCCTAGCTCTTACTCTTCAAGTTTCCAAGGTTGATCCCCAAGCGTGAACTCAAGGTAAATATACGACTTTTCTTTGATGTCACTTCGATGATTTAAATCATCGAAGTAGAAGAGGTTCAAAACGCTTTTTTATGTTTTTTGCGGGATTTTACAGCTTCTCTCTTGAGATAACTCCAGCTTCCCTTGCCTCGCTCCAAAGTAGACGGAACCGATAAGACTGAAACTACTGCATCATTAAGAAGCGCATAAATTTTTTCTGTTGGAGTAAAGAAATCCGAGATTAGATTTTCAGCCTCACTTTCGTTTCTCACCTCTATTAATGTTTTGGTAAAAAGTTCAAACACACGGTCAGAAACATTTTTCGAGGTAGGATACTTTGATATCTGTGTCATACTTCGATGAATTAATTCATTTTATTTAAATACAAGGATAGAGGGATGTCAAATAGGTAAGTGGTTTGTATCGTTCTTTAGATTCTTGGAAATAGTGAGAAGGTGCTTTTTATCTCCGGGCCTTTAAACTGCTCGGTTATTTTAGCAGCCGTATCGGGTAGAAACGGCTCAAGAAGAGCGGCAATTTCCTGCAGGCCGTCTACGGCATGGGCGAGTACAGCCTCAGTCCGCGGGCTGTTTTTCTTGATCAGCTCCCAAGGCTTTTCCTGATTAATGAACTGATCAAGCTCCGTTATGCGTCCCCAGATATACTCCAGCGCCTCATTGAACTTGAAGTTTTGCATAGCCTCAGTGTACTCCCCGACTTCCAGAAGATGTGTCGAGCTGCCGTTTTCTGAACCCATCTGCTTGTAGTGGGCGTTTTCACAGAGTTTGGCTACTCTGGCTACAAGATTACCAAGGCCGTTGGCCAGGTCGGCGTTGTAACTTTCTTTGAATTTCTCCTCCGAGAAATCACCGTCTGAGAAGGGTGAGATTTTGGCGAGACAGTAATAGCGCAGAGCATCTGCGCCGTACTGCCTGGCGAGCGGGACGGGGTCATAGACGTTGCCTACGGTCTTGGACATCTTCTGACCGTTAACGGTGAAATACTCATGGACAAAGAGTTTTTTGGGAAGTGGCAGTCCGGCGGAGAGCAGGATAGCCGGCCAGTAGATAGCGTGGAAGCGGATGATGCCCTTACCGATCACATGGAGGTCAGCCGGCCACCAGAGCTTGTATGTCTCATCATCCCAGCCATAGCCGATGCCGCTCTGGTAGATATTGAGCGCATCAAACCAGACATAGATGCGCTGCGATGGGTCACCGGGTACCGGGACGCCCCAGTTTTTAGCACGTGTATTGCTTCGTGAGACACTGAAGTCCTCAAGGCCGCTTTTGAGGAACGTCAACACTTCGTTTCTTCTGAAATCGGGTACAATATCATACTCGCGGGACTCGATGAGCTTAAGTAGCCTGTCCTGGTATTTGGAAAGCCGGAAAAAATAGTTCTCCTCTGACACTTCTTCAAGTTTTCTGCCTGGGTGCTCAAAACATTCGCCGTTTTCATTGAGCTCTTGCGGGGTGTAAAACGCCTCGCATCCCACGCAGTAGAGTCCGGTGTATGTCTTTTTATAAATATCGCCGTTTTGGGCGCAGAGCTCCCAGAGCTTTTGGGAAGCTGCATGATGCTTGGGATCACTGCCTTTTTGAAAGACGTCAAACTTGACACCTAGCACCCTGGCCAGTTCCACAAATGTTTCGGCATTTCTGTCAACGAACTCTGGCACTGGGATACCTTCCTTTTCTGCTGCCTGGACATTCTTGAGGGCATTCTCATCCGATCCTGACAGGTAGAGCGTATCATCGCCCAGCACCCTGTGATAGCGGGCAATGGTATCCGCCTGGATAAACTCGAGCGCGTGACCGATATGCGGCTTGGCATTGACGTAGGGAATGGCGCTTGTGATATAGAACTTGTTATTCATGATATTTCTCTCCCATGTCATTCTGATCCCGCCTTGGCGGGAGAAGAATCTGTTCCTGATTAAGTTTGAGATTCCTCAGTCTTTAACATTCCCATAGAATGACATTGGCTGTACTCGCATTCTACCAGAGGCCGGCAGCCCAAACAAGGCATCTACGATTGTTTTGAGCTGAAAAACAGCTCCAAAACCACAAAGAGGAGGATCAGAAGTAGTACAAAAAATGGATGCCGGAGGCCAAAAAGCCGGAAGAGAAGGAAAGTGGTGACAAAGCCGGCGATCAGTACTCCGTGTACCCGGCGGAGGAAAATGGACGCTGTTGCGAAAAGGAAAATAAAAAGAAGTGCCAAACCAAAGGGAAGGTAAGTAATGGTAAACGGTTTTTCAACGAGTGGTTGACTCGGGGAAAGTGATAAGACGAGAAAAGCCAAAAGAACAAGTGAGATGATGCTTGAGAATATAAATGGGATTTTTTGTTTTAATTGTCTCGGGGAGCGTGTCGACCGCATACTAGTGATGCCCACCACCATGTTCCCGTTGATGCCTACGCCAGTTTTTAAACTTTCTGCCTCCTCTAATTGCTACCTCTGTAGCAGCACTGGCGCCGATACCGAGTGCTGCACCAGCCTCCGCACCTTCTTTCGTAACTCTGGCACTCTCAAGTGCGCCTGTGACTTTGGCAACAGTCGGCAGGATACCGAGCGGAGCCCCATAGAGCGCCCCCGCAGCCGTTAGTCCAAGCGTCCCGAGGACATACACAGCCCATTTCTTATTGAAATGGGCGTCTTTCGGTACTATGCCTTTTTCCTTAAGCTCCTCAAATCGGTGCTCAAGATTTTCCTTCACATTGCCTTTTTTGAGGAGTGCAGGCTCAGCATACTCATCAAACCAATCAGATCGGACAAGCTTCATACCGTCTCCATGGCTTATCTTGCCCACAAATATCCGGTCAGCCATAAGGCGCTGTATGAGATTGATATCTATTTCTTTTTTAATATCCGCGTTGCCCAGCATCTCATCTATCATCGCATTTGCAATACTGGTGTAATGAAGCATAGACACTGTCATTCTGCTATATGTGCTTTCGCTTTGTCAAGAAGTGCACATTAATTTCCGCTTGACAACTTCTAGCACTCGTGTTATATTATTGCTAATTATGGCTACGAATAAATACGAATTAAAATAATATAAATATATTCGAATTTATTTGTACGAATGTAATTTGGATAGATTGGTAGCTCTATGCACAACCTAACACAGCGACAGATTGAGATTCTCAAAAGCATTATCGAAGAGTATATCGAGACGGCGGAGCCTGTAGGTTCTGAGACACTTGAGAAGAAATACAATCTCAGTGCTTCACCGGCCACCATCCGAAACGAAATGGTCAAGCTCTCAGACTATGGGTATCTCAAGAAGCCACACTCATCCGCCGGCCGTATACCTACTCCTAACGGTATGAAGTTTTATGTGCATGAGCTCATCCGCGAGCGCGAGCTTTCGACAGTTGAGGAAGTTCAGCTTAAGGAGAAAGTCTGGGATTACCGCGAGGGGTCGAAGCGTTTTCTCAAAGCCACAGTCAAGTCTCTGGCTGAGAAGACCAACACAATTGCGCTTGCCACCACCAGCGAG
Organism: bacterium; assembly: GCA_021813005.1. Taxonomy (GTDB): domain Bacteria; phylum Patescibacteriota; class Microgenomatia; order Levybacterales; family UBA12049; genus JAKAMH01. The sequence goes on along the minus strand of JAKAMH010000038.1, from coordinate 299 downwards.
GGTGACGTCTATCTGTCAGGCTACGCCAATATTTTGGATATGCCTGAGTTTTATGATATCGATATCACCAAGTCACTTTTGTCGGTGCTTGATGAGTATGACTACTTCCAGACAATCTTCGGCGGCGTTGAGGATGATCGCGAGATCCACATCCTCATAGGGGACGAGCTAGGTGCGAGGCTGCAGGGGCCGTACAGCTGTGTATTCGGGACGTATCATACGCCGTCCCATATGGTAGGCCAGATTGGCGTCATCGGACCGGCACGGCTCCACTACACATCGATTATCCCGACAGTACG
>JAKAMH010000037.1 GCA_021813005.1 bacterium | reverse complement strand
TGAGTTCCATGGTACGGCAGACAGAACAGTCCCCTACAACGGCAATTGGAAACGTAAAGAATATTCTGTTTCTTCCTGGATTCAGCAAATGGCAAAAGAAAATAAATGCGCTGCAAAGTCGCAGATAATTTATAATGTTGAGAATGTGATAGGTTATAGCATCAAGAAATGCAACGATAACGCATCAATCGTCCATTACAAAATTGTCGGTGAGCATCACATTTGGCCGACAGTACTTTTAAGTACGAAGATAGACGGTGAAAAACGGGAAGTAAATGTAGCTGAAATAATCTGGTTATTCTTTGAGAAACACCCTCTCTCTGGCGGCATATGAAGATGACTACACTTGCTCAAATTGCTTGATTAACTGTACAATTTCTGCTTTACGCTCCTCATCCACATGCATGACAGTCATACCTTTTAATTTCTCGCCGTATACGACAGCCGATCCGAGGGGTGCGAGTAATATCGCCGGCAGCGCAAGCAGGTCTTCCTCTCCCTCAATCCGCAGGGCTGCTTTCTCTCCTTCTTGAAGATAGGCTTTAATTGCTGTGTGGATACTGTTTGCTGCATCATTGGAAATTGTCGCGGCCACGTTCTGAACAGTTTGTGTAGGACGAGGAAGCAGAGACAATATGTGCGGATCAGTAATGGTTTCACGACCGGTACGATGATCAAAAATCATTATCCCCGGCGTAACCATATCCTTCACTGCACTTACAGAAACGATGTCCCCGACAGTGATGACAAGCGGGCTGCCGACTACTATATCTTGAATGCTCTTGATGGTTTCCCCGGATACAGCCTGCAATGTCGATCGCAGTGATTCGGGCATCTGAAGATTTTTGTTAAATAGACTGAGATAGACATCTCCGTTTCTGTTAATCTCACCTAACCTGATACGCCGTGACGATAAAGTACTTCCGTCACGGGCATCTATCTCATCAACAACAACAATCTTAAGCTCAGGAAAGTTTCTTTGTTTTCGTTTCATATTTATCAGCTTCGCATTTTCTTTTCCGGACGGCACAATAAAAATAGCCTCTATTGTCTCGTCTGTAAGAGACGTTCCATATATATCAGCGATTGGAATAATATCTACCCTTTCTTGCAGCCGTCTGGAGGTTAAAAATTCTTCCACTGACTTCTTCCTCAAGCTGAAATCTTCTATCTTACTCGCCTGTGGCTTATGGAGAAAGAGGGCTGGCGTGGTGATACCTATCGTTAGATGTTCTGACTTGGAAAAGGCAGTCAGAAGAAAGTGTTCATGCCCTTTATGAAAATGGTCGAAGGTGCCGCCCAGAATTGCGTGTGTAAACATAGACATATTATACGGCTTTTTTGGTGTCGCTGCTAAATAAAAATACTATATTACATCTTGACAAATGCGACTTAGTCGCATAAACTAAAAATATGAATAGGACAACTTCGAGGTACAGCTGCCAAAAAGAACTTCAAAATGCGGATCTTCGCGTCACGGAAGCCCGGCTTGGTGTGCTTGCAGTACTCAAACAAACGGAAAAGCCACTTGCCGCACAGGATGTTCTGACTTACTTAAAAAGACACAGCATAAGAGCCGATAAGGCAACAGTCTTTCGTATCATCAATTCCTTCGCAGAAAAAGGTATTGTGGTACCGGTGCAGTTTAACGAAGGACGGCTTCGTTTCGAGACTACGTCAAAGGGTGACCACCATCATTTTGTTTGTGATAACTGCGGGTATATCGAGGATATCTCAGATTGCAGTATCACCCCCCTGGCAGATGATATCCAGAAAAAAAAGGGGGTTATTATCAGGCGTCACAGTTTGGAATTTTTTGGTATATGTACCGGCTGTCAAAAATAAGATGCAAGCGATTTTACTCTCATTTTTTACATTTATCTCAACCACGCTCGGTGGAGTGTTCGGTATCAGGAATAAAAAAAGACTCCACTATGTGATGAGTTTCACAGCCGGAGTACTTCTGGGTGTCTGTTTTTTCGATATACTTCCTGAGGCCTTTAAGATCATTTCCGAGAATAAGCTGAGTGTTACTCCCTTTAGTATTTTTATCGTTCTTGGTTTTCTTATATTTCATATTATTGAAAAGTCCGTTGCGATCCATCATGCGCACGAAGAAGAATATGCCGACCATAAACATCCGACGGTCGGACTGGTAGGAGCTTTGGGGTTGTCGTTTCATAGTTTTCTCGACGGTGTTGGGATAGGGCTGGGATTTCAAGTAAGCCCGCATGTTGGCCTGCTTATCGCAATTGCTGTCATCGCGCATGATTTCTCAGACGGCCTGAATACGGTAACCATTATGCTCACGCATAAAAACCAGGAGAAGAAAGCCTATAAATTGCTCTTACTCGATGCTGTTACGCCCATAATTGGTGCACTTTCTACTCTCTTGTTCCGCATACCCGAACACTTGCTTATTATGTATCTCGGATTCTTTATTGGATTTCTCCTTTACATCGGCGCCAGTGATCTTTTGCCTGAGGCACACAGCAAACACTCCTCCTGGAGAATGCTCGGGCTAACTGTATTGGGGGCCCTTTTTATCTTTATCGTTACAAGGTTTGTTTAGAGGAGATCAGTTCGTCCTTTTGTTTTCTCGTCATTCCCTTGAGCTCATATTCCCGCTTTCTTGCGTCGCGCAGGGATTTCAACTCTTCAAAATGTATAAGTTTTACCGGACGGCGAAGCTTGGTATAGTGTGCTCCGCTCTTGGTATGGTTGTGCTCATGGAGTCGCTTCTCAAGATCACTCGTAGAGCCCGTGTAATAGGTAGTATCCGAGCACTCCACGATATAGACAAAATAGGACATTGTTCTTCCACTTTATGATTAAATTTACGGGGTGTCAACCAAAAATTACATTTTCAAGAATGAAAATAAACTGTAGATAAGATACGCCGGCCAAACCATCGCCTTAAGAAGACCGATTACTCCCATCCAAAATGTCGTTGCCTGAGTCCAGTAATAAATTACTGCGCCAATCAACCCAAGACCATAGACAGCACCACCAGAGGCATTATTCTTCATATAGCCAACATTACCACAGGGTACATGGGGTTACAGTGATTGTTGTCACAAAAGAGTCTGAAGCAGTCTTCTAGACAAATGTGAGGGCGATGCCTTTTTTACCGGCACGTCCGGTTCTGCCGATCCTGTGGATGTAATCGTCGTATGAGGCGGGAGTATCGTAGTTGATAACATGCGTTACATCATCAATGTCCAGTCCGCGCGATGCCACATCCGTCGCAAGGAGAATCTGGACCTCATTTTGTTTAAATTGCATAAGCGCCCGCTGGCGTTGCCCCTGTGTTTTGTTGCCATGAATTGCCGTTGCTTTAAATCCTCTATAAATGAGTTCTTTTGTCAGCTTTTCAACCCCCCATTTGGTGCGGCCAAAAATCATCACTTTGTTAAATTCCTCTTTTGTCAGAAGTTCATGCAAGACTTCAAGTTTTTTATCTCCCCCTTTAAGCCTGATGACATCCTGATCCACGTTTTCGGCAGTTGGTCGCTGTACCACAGATACTTTGACGGGGTCCGTAACAAAGCTGCTGAGAATACTTTCAGTTCTTCCGTCAATCGTGGCTGAAAAGAAGAGCGACTGGCGCTTTTTGGGGAGAAGGGAGACAAGGTAACGGATATCTTTGATAAACCCAATGTCTACCATCCGGTCTACTTCATCGAGAACTACATTTTGGAATAGCATGAGATTGAGCGAGCGCCGTTCTATTAAGTCCTTCAGCCGCCCTGGTGTCCCGATAACAAAGTGCGGATTGTGATATAAATTTTTTGCCTGACGCTGAAGGTTAGCTCCGCCAATGCAAAGTGTAGCCTGTAAATCTGTACCTCGCGTAAAGACATTCAGCTCATCAAGTATTTGCATGGCAAGTTCTCGGGTAGGTGTGATTATGAGTGTACGCTGGCTTCGATCCAGGTACGCTTTATTGACAAGCGGGATGAGAAAAGCGGCTGTCTTACCCGTACCCGTATTGGCAATACCGATCGTGTCACGCCCTAAAAGTATATGCGGAATTGCCTTCCCCTGTATCGGGGTAGGCGTCACATATCCATGATCTGCAATATTTCTCTGCAGTTTGTCAGATAACGCGTAATCTGCGAAGCTCAGATGCGATTCTTGATCGTTGGCCACCGATGTTTCCACCGCTTTTTTAACAAAAAGCTCGGGACTCAGTAGTTTTACTCCACGACCGGGAGAAAATCGCACGCCTCGACTACCGAAGCGGTATTTCCGTCTATTGTTGTACATATTACCTGTCTACTTGTGGTTTGGCCTCTTTAACGGCAATCTTTCGTCCGCCGAGCTCAGAATTATTGAGCTTGTCCATGGCGATTTTTGCCTCTTCCGCCGTTGTCATCTCAACAAAACCAAAACCTTTCCCCTGCCCTGTATACCTATCAATGATCACTTTGGCAGAAATTACCTTCCCAATAGTCGCAAAATGCTCTTCGAGCTGTGCGTCTGTGGCTGCGTAATCAAGACTTCCTACAAATAATTTATTTGACATGCATTCTCCTCTCCTTGAGATTTTTGCAAGTAATGCAGGAATAGATCTGCTCAAAAATGAAATTGTTTTATAGAGGAAGAAGATACTAAGTAGAAATTTGAGGTATCTTTATCTTTTCAAAAAACGAAATCAATATAAGCAGATGTACCCATGCACTATCTGCAACTATCGGTAGTATAGCATATGTCAAGCAATTTGTCTATATCACACTATAGGGTTTTATTATTGGTGATATAATATATCCATGTCAGAACAAAGTGAGCGCATGCCCAACCACAGAGACAGGTTTCCGACATTGGTTGGAGTGCAAATTGCCGGTGAATATGCAAATGTCAGAAGACGTGAACCATCGACAGGCGAGAGAATTCTCCGGGATGAGACGGGTATTTTGAGTGAAAAGATTATAGAGTTGACTACCTATACCAGACCGGATGATACATTTGCACAAATTGAATTTACTCTCCCCATGGAACCAGAAGCGCCGTATCAGGTGTCAACAGGTGGCTGGCAAAGCTGGTCCACCTCCACGTTTTCCAAAGGTCTTTTTGCATTAGACAATACTGTCGGTCCACGCAGGTTGCATGATGCCCTTGGCCTCAAAACATTGCCATATATTGAGCCACTTTCAAACACCGAGGATTTACATATAAACGAGGGAAGAAGCTATGGAATAGTTAACTTCAGAAACATGAGGTCGGGAGAGAACACATTTCTGGGTGTGATACCTAGCCTTGAAACTGTTGAAGATATCCGCTACAGGGTAGATGGACAACAAATAATTATCTCTGTCCGAAAGCATCTTGATAAGGTTGAACAAGAAAAGGAAAGGATGTTCCGGATATATCTCGGACAAGGAAATCCGCGAGGCAGCAAAGGAGAGTCTCTTGACGATGTAAATGTACATCCTGGAAGCTATGTGGATCTTCTTCTTGCATTTAATAGAGAGCTCTCCGGGCTACCCAAGAACATCCCTCTCATGCAAAACAGGATCATTGGATTCTCATGGGCGGCATTTGGACCGGGAGTAACCCAGGAAAAAGTTACCGGAGAGTTAAATGCCGGTAAGGGGGTTATTGACACATATATCATGGACGACGGAGCTTTTGCCCCTGGCAGCTTCATGGAGATAGATAGGAAGAAGTTTCCCGACGTTGAGCAGCTTACAGCCCAAGCAAAAGAGTCCGGAATTTCACCCGGTATATGGATAAATCCTTTCATCGTACGGAGTCAGGATCTTCATGCAGTGCCTCCGGAATATCTTATGAAGGACGAGGGTGGTAATCCTATGCAACTTCCAACTTCGATTCTTAGCTCCACCGGACATCCGCTTCGACCTACTCAGAAACCATTTGGTATCGATATCTCACGCCAAGAAGCCCGCCAACTCATTGTCGATAAAGTGGTTCGCCTTGCAGAACAGGGCTTTGATGTCTTCAAGGCAGATTTCTTAAGCGGCCCCCTTCTTGGACATCTGCAAAATAAAGACAAGACGCCCGTTGAATATTACCGCCTTGCATTTGAAGAAATCCGAGCGGGTGTGCGACAAAAGATAGGTAAGGAAATTGAGATCATCGGCTGCGGAGCACCAATGATGGAAAGTATCGGACTTTTTAACGCGATGCGATTTACCTCTGATACTGCACTTCCGAATATGGAGGAATTACCAACGTATGGAGAAATTATCAGCTTGGCAAACAAATTAGGAATTGTTGACAGGTTTTTTTCCAAATCGAAAAATACTGAGGCGTATAAAATTGCAGCTTCAACCGCCGCCCGACGGGCTCTCCTCTTTCGTGGAGTTCATGGTCTCATACTTGATGGTGTTCATATAGCAGATCCCAAAATAGTTGCGGACACTAAAATCAGGGGTGCAATCAACCAGGTTTTCCTTACTTTACATACATTAGGAATAGACAATATAACCATCGGTGATAGCTTAGTCCGACTCGGAACAGATGGTATTTACCAGTTACAAGAGTATATTACACAATTTAAAGAAGGTGGACCGAAACGCAATTTACGAATTCAGGAAAAGTAAAATCTAGTAAAAATCTGCTAGAGGCCGTGGACTCCGAAGAATGAGCCTATCGCATAGGTAACAGTCATGGCAAGTGCTCCCCCAAATACCACACGAATTGTAGCTTTAATTGTATTTGCTTTTCCTATCTTCGCACTGACTATCCCAGTTAAGACAAGTGCAATCAGGACTGCCAGAAAAGTTACTGGAAGGCGAAACGATGCCGGCGGAACGATGATGGCAATCAACGGAATAAGTGCCCCAATAAAGAATGAAAGCGCGGATGCGAGTGCCGCGTGCCACGGGTTGGTAAGATTGTTTGGATCAATACCAAGCTCAGCGTCATAGTGTGCAGCCACGGCATCATGAGCCGTTAATTCTCTTGCTACTTTCCAGGCAGTATCGTCACTCAGGCCCTTTTTTTGATAAAGATAAGCCAGTTCCTCAAGTTCTTCTTCCGGATACCTTTCAAGTTCTTGTCTCTCCTGATCCAAAAGCGCTTTCTCCGTATCGCGGGAACTTGACACAGAGACATACTCTCCGGCAGCCATTGAGATAGCTCCTGCTACAATACCGGCGATTCCCGCGGCCAGTATAATTCCGCCTGAAGTTGTAGCCCCCGCAACGCCCACCACAAGACCCGCTATGGAAACTATGCCGTCGTTGGCACCCAGAACTCCCGCCCTCAGCCAATTGAGTTTGGCTACGTGGCTTGATACATTGAGCTCCGGATACTCCCGAATTTGCTTGTTTTCTGGTGTCTTCTTTGTCACATTGCTATTATAGCAGGATCATTAAATATGGAAATGTGCTAATAATCACATAAATTTTATCTTATTTAACCTTTTTTGAAGTGGACGTGGATAAAAAGCTAAAATTTAATATCCGAATAGATAACCCTTAGACAAACCGTAAGACAAAGAGGATACAGTTAGAGTCACTTTGGTAACTGAAAATCCAACCCCATCTTTTGCAACTCGCACACCACCTGCGAGGGGCTTTCAAACCCAATGCTGTGCATGCCCAAACGCTGTGCTGCTTCCACGTTTTCCTCTCTGTCATCAATGAAAACCGCCTCATCGGGAGCCACACTGAGATTGGTCAGCGTATACTCATAAATCTCCCTGTCAGGTTTTCGCATGCCTATCTCACAGGAGTACACAAAAAGATCAAAGTCTGTCCAGGACTGTTTTTTTGTGTGAAGCATGATGGGAATTTCCGTATTGGTGAGAATCGCAACCTTGTACCCATGATGTTTAAGGTTTTTAATGAGTAAAAACATTTCCTTTTTTTCCTT
>JAKAMH010000036.1 GCA_021813005.1 bacterium | reverse complement strand
GACATGGCAAAAAAACAAACGACCAAACAAGAAGAGCCGGAGACTGAGGACAGTACAGGACGAGAAGAAGGGCTTGAACAACAGGTTTTGCAACTTGACAACCAGTACAAGCGAGCGCTTGCCGACTACCAAAATCTAGAGAAGCGGGTAGTTGAGGAAAAGCGGGAGACGGTTAAGCGCGCCAACAGAGATTTGCTCTTGCGTCTGTTGCCTGTTTTGGATACACTAATATTGGCTGAGGAGCACATCCAAAACGACGGTCTAAAGGTGAGTATTAATCAGTTCTTGGATACGCTCAAAAGCGAAGGTGTTGTCAAGATTGAGACGGCAGGCAAGCCGTTTGATCCCTCTCTAATGGAGGCAATCGGTACAGATAAAGGGGACGAACACATCGTCGTGCGGGAAACACGGGCAGGGTATCTCCTGAACGGAGAGCTTCTCAGAGCGGCACAGGTGATCGTCGGAGAGCGAGAAGAAGTTAAAAATTAAAAGTGCAAAGTTAAAAATTACATATTGAAGTTCATTTATTTTTAATTTTTCATCTGTAATTATTAATTTGACTGAAAGGAACGTATGGCAAAAATAATCGGTATTGATTTAGGTACAACCAATTCGGCAGTCGCCGTCATGGAGGGTGGATCACCCAAGGTTATCCACTCGGCAGAGGGGCGAAATGTCATTCCGTCTGTGGTGGATCCGATCTCACATGTCGTGGGGGATGTCGCCAAGCGCCAGATGGTACTTAAGCCCAAGCGGACAATCTACTCTATCAAACGCCTCATGGGGAAGAAGTTCGGTGATGAGTCTGTCAAGTTTGATATGAAGCTTCTGCCCTACACTGTCAAGGCCGGCCGTGACGATATGGCTATCGTTGAGGTTGAAGGCAAGACGTTCACTCCGCAGGAAGTATCCGCCATGATTCTCCAGAAGATCAAAAAAGACGCGGAAGATTATCTTGGTGAGAAGGTCACGCAGGCCGTGATTACCGTCCCCGCCTATTTTGATGACAGCCAGAGACAGGCTACCAAGCAGGCAGGCGAGATTGCCGGTCTTGAGGTGCTTCGCATCATCAATGAACCGACTGCCGCAGCGCTCGCCTATGGACTGGATAAGAAAAACTCCCATACGATTGCGGTCTATGACCTGGGTGGTGGTACATTTGATATCTCCATTCTTGAGCTCGGTGAGGGAGTCACGGAAGTTAAGTCAACCAACGGTGACACGCATCTTGGCGGCGATGACTTTGACCAGGTAATCATCGATTATATTGCAGACGAGTTTAAGAAAGAGCATTCGGTAGATCTTCGCAAAGATCCACAGGCACTGCAGAGACTGAAGGAATCGGCAGAGAAAGCCAAGATCGAACTCTCATCCTCTCAGGAGGCATCTATCAACCAGCCGTTTATTACGCAGGGCAAAGACGGTCCGCTTCATCTGACCATGACATTGACCCGCGCCAAACTTGAGTCTCTTGTAGATGATCTTATCCAAAAAACCCTCAAGCCGGTTGAGCTGGCACTCAAAGATGCCAAGATGAAAGCATCTGATGTTGATGAGATTGTTTTGGTCGGCGGCATGACCCGCATGCCCAAGATTGTCGAGACAGTCACCAAATTCTTCGGTAAAGAGCCCAACAAGTCAGTCAATCCGGATGAGGTGGTGGCTGTGGGTGCGGCGATCCAGGGAGGCGTCCTGGCAGGTGATGTCAAAGACGTACTACTGCTTGATGTAACACCTCTGACGCTTGGTATTGAGACAATGGGCGGCGTCTCGACTCCTCTTATCAATAGAAACACTACCATCCCGACCTCCAAATCACAGGTTTTTTCAACTGCCGCTGACAACCAGACACAGGTAGAGATCAACGTGCTGCAAGGAGAGCGCCCGATGGCGCAGGACAACAAGTCACTTGGCCGGTTTATTCTGGACGGCATCCCGCCGGCGCCCCGCGGCGTCCCGCAGATTGAAGTCACGTTTGATATCGATGCGAGCGGTATTTTGAGTGTCAAGGCGCAGGACAAAGCCTCAGGCAAAGAGCAGAGCATCAAGATTACCGGCTCCACAGGTCTTTCCAAGGATGAAGTTGATAAGATGACCCGCGAGGCGGAGGAACATGCCAAGGAAGACGCGGAGAAGAAAGAGGCAGTTGAGGCGCGCAATCAGGCAGACTCACTTATCTTTACCGCTGAGAAGACGCTTAAGGACGCGGGTGACAAGGTGCCGGAGGACTTGAAAAAAGAAGTTGAGGAGAAAATCTCGGACCTGAAGGGCATTCTTGAGACAGGCAGTAAGTCAGACCTTGAGGAGAAGACGAAAGCACTCTCCGATAGTCTTCAGAAGGTAGGTCAGGCGATGTCTCAATCACAGAGCGATGGGCAATCGGGAGCCGCCCAAGAGGCTAGGGATGGAGAGAAGGCAGAAGCCGAAAAAGATTCTTCGCCGCGCTCAGGAGAAGACACGGATGAACCGGTAGAGGGAGAAGTAGTAGAGTAAATGGTAAATCCAGAGAACACCAGTTCGAAAAGTGACGCAGAATCTCTCGCCCGGGACTTTACCATAGATGAGCTTCGGGAGTTTTGGGATGAGGCAGATAAGTCAGGAATCGGTGTCTATGAGAACATGAGTCAAGGGTCTATTGCTCAAGCGATAGGAGTAAAGATTGCAGAAAATGCACTAAAGCAAGTTGTTCAGGAAGCAAAACCAGCCGGTCCGGTAAGAAAGAGACAAAGCAAGGCGAAGAGTTCGTCTCGCAGAACAGGGATACATAGTCCAATTGATAGTTCATCCGGGATGGGGGAGACAAACAGACGAGGAGCTATCAGGGCAAGATCAAAAAGATAACGCGCAAGGATAGAGTATAATAGAGGCCTCGGAAAGCGGGGCTTTTTTTACAGAATGAAAAGTCCGGGATAAATCTATAAAAGAAAATTTCTTATGTAGTTTTGCATTTTGATTTTTGATTTTTACATTTGACTGAAAGGAACGTATGGCAGATACACATGATTACTACAGCATATTGGGGATATCCAAAACAGCGTCAGTTGATGAAATAAAACGGGCTTACCGCAAGCTTGCTCTGGAGCATCATCCGGACCGAAACAGAGGCAACAAAGCGTCAGAGGAGAAATTTAAAGAAGTTACCAAAGCCTACGAAGTGCTCTCAGATCCTAAGAAGCGTGAGATGTATGACCAGGTCGGGCACGCTGCGTTTGAGCAAGGCGGTGGCGGTGCAGGCGGCTTTAACCCGTTCGGAGGAGGATTTGGTGGGCAGCAGCAGGGAGGACGGTACGGGCCGTTCACCTACACGTATTCAACCAACGGTGGGGGAGATTTTGGCGGCTTCTCAGATCCTTTTGATATCTTTGAACAGTTCTTTGGCGGCGCCTCCCCTTTTGGACAGCGGGCCCGCCGCCCCGTCTATTCTTTGACTATTACGTTTGATGAGGCGGTGCACGGCGCGGAAAAGAACGTTACTATAGACGGTAAAAAAGAGAAAATTAAAATACCCGCCGGTGTTGATTCAGGGTCGCGTATCCGCTTCAAAGACTATGATGTGGTGATGGATGTTATGCCTGATAAGGTCTTTCAACGCGAAGGACACGACATAATTACGGAGCATGAGGTGACATTTCCACAGGCAGTTTTGGGCGAGGAAATTATTGTTGAGACTATTGACGGTCCGGTGAAGATCAGAGTGCCCGCCGGTACGCAGCCTAATACGCTGATCAGGCTGCGCGGCAAAGGCGTACCTCATCTGCGCGGTTCCGGAAAGGGAGACCACTACGTACGGATTAAGGTGGCGATCCCCAAGCAAATCTCCAAACGACAGCGGGAACTGCTGGAGGAGTTTGAGCAGGACTCAGGCAAAAAAAGCTGGTTCTGAGCTGGTATTTAGTATTATGTATTAAGTATAGAGAATTTTCCTTCTATACATGTGCTACATACTACATCATACACAATTCACTCGTAACAGTTCACGCTTCTGACACGATTTTGTCATCCTGAGGCTGAAAGCCGAAGGATCTTGTTGAAAGAGATTCTTTACTACGTTCAGAATGACAGTTTTATGTTAGGACTGTGAACAGTTACATTCACTCCGACCTCTTGTCTATTATCCTCATTCTATGCTACCGTTAGTGTATGTGCCAGCCAAATGAGATGATGACGGATTTCGGATGCATCCCGACAGACCCGGTGGGATTTGTCCAGAAATTTTATGCCATCGGACTGGGACTCATCGGCGGCGTAGCGCTTCTCTTTATCATCTACGGCGGCTACACGCTTATCATGTCGCGCGGTGATCCCCGGGGAGTAGCCAAAGGCAAGAGTTATATAACGTATGCAATTGTCGGTCTTTTACTGGCTATCTTTGGCTATGCTTTTGTCCAGATAGTGGTGGTGAATATTTTGCACGTTCCCGGTTTTGCGTAGTATAATTTGCTAAAGTTATGAAACGATTCCTGCCCGTAATCCTTGTCATCGTCGCTGCGTTTTTTCTCTTTGCCCTGCCCAAAAGCCAGCCGGCTTTCGCGGTTAACTGTGTTCCCGGTATTCCCCTTCCGGGGTGTACTCCTGCGATACCGCCAGCTATCGATATAGGTAGCACAGTTGATACCTCCGGTATCCAGGGTTCATGGGTGAAGGATCCTGAGGTTACGTTTGTCGGTAAGAATGCTGCCCGTGCCGGGTATCTCCTCAACTGGTCGCTTGCCAACTATGACTGGGTCTGTGTCACACCAAGTGCCGCTGGACACTGCGACAATAGCGGCAATCCGCTGTTGCCTTTTTGGTACAGGATACTGGGCATAGTCGGTGCGCTTCTGCTTATATTTGTTTTGGTTACAGCGTTTGTTATCATCGTCACACGCGGGAGAAACATCACGGCGATGAAATTTGTGCCACGCTTTATCGCGATTGTACTCCTCATTGCCTTTTCCTTTGCCATCTTGCAGTTTCTTTATCAGTTGGCAGATGTTGTGCAAGGATTTTTCCTGCACAAGACCACCGATAATTCGATCATCTCCAATGCCGATCTGCTCTATGTCGGCTGGGATTATACCAAGTTTGACGGACTGAGACGTGTCGGTTCCCAGTTTGCCGAATCGGCTTTTATTTCATTGCTTCTTGTGAAACTTACTTCACTCACCTACTACGTGATGGTAGGTATTCTGATCGTCCGGAAGATCATTCTCTGGTTTTTTATCATCATCTCTCCTGTCTTCCCGCTTCTCTTGCTCTTTTATCCAGTGAGGAACACAGCCAAGATTTGGGTGGGAGAGTTTTTCCGCTGGCTCCTCTACGCGCCGCTTTTTGCCATCTTCCTTGGTGGTCTGGTCTCGCTTTGGCAGCAAAAGATCCCGCTTAACTTCACAAGTCCTGACATCGGGAAAGCCGGAAGCATTATTTACCCGACTGCCATCAATATCCTGCTTGGTGGTCCAAAACAGCTGGTTGCCTTCAATAACAGTGTCAATCTGACTCAGACATTTGCGCTCTATGTGGTAGCGCTTATCATGCTTTGGGTAGTCATCCTGCTGCCGTTTATACTGCTCCAGATCTTTCTTGATTACCTCATGGCATTTTCGATGAGTGAGAGTACGCTTGTCAAGCAACTGGTGAACCGGGTGGGAGGGCGAGGCCTGCCTCCCGTGTCTCCCGCTCCCGTTACGCCGCCCCTTTCCCCCGCCAGTGCGGGAATGGCGCGGGCAGTACCGTTTAGCAGAAAGTTTGCCATACCTTCAATGGAGCGGATACGTGCGCAAATGCCAAACCAGCAAAATATCCAGATAACTAAGCCTGTCTTTAAGCTGTCCAATATCGATACTAATGTCCTCAAGCAAGCTAATCTTTCCGTCCCCACCATGCGCGATATCGCCCGCTATGAAACAAATATTCTTTCCAAGAGCTCGGTACACCGGGAGGAGATCAATAAGATGACGGAAACACTCAGAATGATTGCTGCTCCTGCCAGTCTGACGTCAACACAGGACCGGGAAAAGTTTAATGAGATCCATGAGAAGCTGGTTCAGGAGAGTAAAGCAGGTAACGTGGTTGCTCAGTCAATCCTCAGTGCTGCGAGTGACGTTGCCGGAGTCGCGGCAACTACGGTTATTCAGAACACTGAACAGGTCGGACAAGTGCTCCAGCATCTTGCCAATCCGCTCGTTGTAGTCAATCCGGTTGAGAAGAATGAATACACAACCATCCGCCAGCAAATCGTCCAGGCAAGTACGGAGGGTAATCAGACTGCATCCAGTCTTCTCTCATCTGCAGATACTCTGGCCCGCTCCGATGTAAACTCAGAGACCACCAAAACGCAGGTTGAAAAGATCAAAGAAGAGCTTAAAAAAGCCAAAGAAAAAGGTGACCCGATTGCCAAACTTGTACTTGAGTTGATAGACAAAAAGGTAACGAAGACTAGTGTGGAGAAAGCGCCGTCCCTACCGTCGGTCAACCGGGTGCAGCAGGTCAGCCTGGATGATTATGAGGCCGTGAAGAAAATGTGGCAGGATAACTACAAGACCATGGATGTTCCTCAAAGTACTGACGGGAGCACAAAAGACAGGAAGGCCTGGATCAAGGGTGACGTTGATAACATTGCGCATATCATCGACCTCTTGACGTCACCGGATCCGGAAAGGGTGAAAGAGGGCATGGAATCTGTGTCCAATATTCTGCCCTTCCTCCTCATCGGCGGCTTCTCACAGACAGAAATCGTTGCTTACCTCAAGGCTAAGCTTGAAGCAGGTAAGTCGGTTTTCGAGTCGCTGGAGGAGAAAGATACGGAAGAGGAAACGATGCTTGATGTAACGCACCACCGTGCCGAAGCGGAAAAGACGATGGTGGCAGCGGCAGAGCAACAGCTCGACGACGGAGGGAATGAAAATACGCCGCCAAACACAAGCGGACTCCAAGGCGACAGGGGCAATAGTGATAATAACGGAAATGGTGGCATAGCACAGTAATTGCGTAATATTTCCCAGTTACATTGTGTGGCAAGCGCAGAGTTGAAGTTACCTGCACAGATGATTGTTTGCGATTTGCGGGAAGATAGTATTAAATAGAAAAAGATCTACCTGCCCGGAGGCAGGCCTGCCCTATGTTTGGAAATTTATTCGGATCAGCTAAAGAACCCAAAGTGCCGACTCCCCCTTCAGGCGGGCAGCAGAGTGGGTCGACGCAGCAAACCACGACCAAGACGACTGAGGTAAGCGTGGGTGGTTTCGGACTGCCGGTTGTACCGATCCTGCCCATTATTCCGGACGAGAAGGTAGTCCAGCAAACAACTCAGACAACAAATTCCACAACCGATATGTCTGAGGCTACTGCCTCAAATGCTCCCGGCGCACTCGTCGGTTCATCCATGGCACCTGATAAAAGGCAGGATCTCTCTGCTCTCAGCCACCTTGATTCACGCTCAGCCAAGGTACTTGCCCATTCGCAACAGGAAGCGCAACGCATAAAACAGCAGTACATTGAACCTGAACAGTTGCTGCTCGGTCTTTTATTTGATGAAGATATTTTCAAGCTGCTTGAACAGTTCAACGTAGACGGAGCTAAGCTTTCTCGGGAGGTCCAGGCAAAAGAGCAGACGGGAGTGTTTATGGGCCAGCCAACTCTCAGTGATGCCGGGAAGCAGCTGTTTGAGGCTGCCTACGCCTCAGCCAAAAACAGGGGAAGTAGCTTCATAACGCCTGAGGACCTACTCCTCGTCATCTTTGACGTAGCCTCCCCGGCCGGGACAGCGCTTCAGGCCGAAGGAGTGAAGAAAGACGATATTCGGGAGAAGCTTGCTAAAAATCCTGAGTTCTCCCAGGGCGGCAATAAATCCATTCTTGAACAGTTCGGCGTCGATTTGACTCTTAAAGCCAAAAACGGTGAACTTGACCCGGTGGCCGGGCGCGACAAGGAAGTCGACAGAATAGTGCATATCCTGCTTCGCCGGACCAAAAACAACCCGATTATCATCGGGGAGGCGGGTGTCGGTAAAACGGCGATCGTTGAAGGACTGGCCCAGAGAATCGTGGATGGGACAGCCCCCAAGGACCTTCTCTCCAAGCGTCTCATCCAGCTTGACGTTTCCTCCCTGGTTGCCGGCGCCTCCCACCGGGGCGAATTTGAGGAGCGGCTGAGAAACGTCATCAAGGAAGCCATGGCCTCCTCAGGTACGATTATTCTTTTCTTTGACGAGATCCATACACTGATGGGGGCAGGGGATAGTGAAGGCACACTGGACGCCTCCAACATCATTAAGCCGCATTTGGCCCGCGGACAGATGCAGATTATTGGCACGACAACGACGGCCGAATACCGCAAGTACTTTGAGAAAGATAAGGCCTTTGAACGTCGTTTTCAGCCTGTGATGGCGGACGAACCGGATGAAGATACCGCCCTTGAGATGCTAAAGGTACTGAAGACGAAGTATGAGAATTTTCATAAAGTTGTCATCCCCGAGGAGACGCTCAAATCGGCGGTCAAGCTCTCAAAGAAATATATCGGAGAACGTTACCTGCCTGACAAGGCGGTTGATCTGCTT
>JAKAMH010000035.1 GCA_021813005.1 bacterium | reverse complement strand
CTTGTGAGGATACGCCCCTTGTTGCTCATCAAATACTGTAGAAGCTTGAACTCCTGTGGAGTGAGCTGGATCTGAGTGCCGTTTCGTCTCACCTCAAGTGTTTTTGTGTTCAGCTCCAGATCCGAGACTTTCAGTATGGTATCCTCCCCGCCTTGCCTGCGGAGACGAGCCTTGATCCTCGCCAGAAATTCATCTGCCACAAACGGTTTGGTGATATAATCATCCGCACCGAGACCAAGGCCCTGGACAACATCGTTGATCGAGTCCTTGGCGGTGAGAATGATTATCGGGAGCGTCTTGTTCTTTTTTCTTATTTCAGAGCAGACTGCCTCTCCGGACATATTGGGAAGGCCGAGGTCAAGCACGATAAGATCCGGTTCGGTCTTGGCAAATGAGTTCAGCGCTTCGATGCCATCACCTGCTGTGTGGACGGAATACCCGTTGTCGAGAAGGAGTTCACGAAGATATTTTTGCAAACCTTTATCATCTTCTACGACCAGGATCGTGTTTGTCATAACACAGAGGATTATAGCAAGAATGTAAGACGGGAGCAAATGAATTGCAAAGCAGAGGGACGAACTTCTTGCATGATTCTTACCACATTCTGCTTGCAAATTGTTTTGAAACTTGACAAAATAAAATCTTTTGTTATAATCCGCCCCGCAGCCGCTGTCGTAAAAGTCCATGAAGACGGGCTGTCACATGCCCATGCTTGATGCCCTGCCAGCGGAAATAAAACAAAAAATTCGTACGAAAAATTTTGAATCTTGGACGAAAACTTCACCAAATTCACTTCGATTTTCCTCGTTTTCTCGATTCCCGGTATTATTTTTTGTCGCTTTTCTTACAATCATTTCACTTTTCCTGACACATGACGTGGCCCGGCAAAACGCGGCTAAGCTGGTCTCCTCACAAGCAAAGACGGATGTTAATCTTACTCCCCTGGCTGATACAAAAAAGGGGTATCAGGTTTTTGGCTTTGCTCCCTATTGGACGCTTCAAAAGTTAAGTAACGTTGATTTTTCCGTACTGACAACGCTTGCTTACTTTTCCGTTGGTGTAGGGTCGGATGGTAATCTTATAACGGATGATTCGGGGTACAGGTCATTTATGTCAAGGAGTGCGACTTCTCTTTTTGCGAAGGCTCACAAGCATAACACCAGTGTAGTTTTGACCATCACCCAGATGGATAACTGGTCAATTGAAGCTCTGCTCAATAGCCAGTCTGCCCGGGAGCGTGCAATCAGTCAGGTAGTCTCGCTGGTTAAAAAACGGGGAATAGACGGCGTTAATATCGATTTTGAGTACAGCGGCGGAGTGTCTCAGTTGCAACGCAATGAATTCAGCTCGTTCGTGGACGTATTGACAAGTGAACTTCATAGGGCAGTTCCCGGAGGACGCGTGACTGTTTCCGTATACGCTTTATCGGTGAAGAATCCAAATCTCTATGATATTCAGAAGCTCGGGCAAGTTGCAGACGGCGTATTCATGATGGCATATGATTTTGCCGTTGCCGGCTCTGAAAGCGCTACTCCAACCGACCCGCTCTATGGGTATCGGGAGGGTAGGTATAGCTATGATGTCTCGACTGCAGTAGCAGATTTTCTGAAATTAATGCCCGCCAAAAAACTTATCCTGGGAGTGCCATACTACGGCTATAACTACCTGGTCTATGCGCCAGGCGTGAAATCTGAGACGCTTCCTTATTACTCCTGGAAGGGACAACCATACGCGGTAACGTACTCAACAGCTTCAGCTGAGATAACACCAGCTATGGAGGGGGTGGATTCGTATCGCTCCGGCTGGGACTCACTTGGCGAGGTCGGCTGGAAGGCGTACCATATCGCCTCAACCAACACGTGGAGGATGATCTTTCTCGATAATTCAAGATCTCTCTCGTTGAAATACGAATTCGCCAAGAGCAAACAATTGGCCGGGGTGGGCATCTGGGCGCTTGGTTTTGATGACGGGAGACAGGAGCTGTGGGCTGCGCTTAAAAACGCTTTTGGCACCAAGCTCGCAGATAATACCGGCATTCTCAGGTGACGCGTCGACAAGACGGATGTTTATGAAGCAAATATTGAGAATCTCTCCATATCAAATGAAAATATTTTTTGGCAGTTTTCTGGCCGTTTTTGTCATGATGCTACTGAAGCAGGTAGGAGTTTCATTGCCACTGCCGAAACTACATGCTCAGCCTTCTCCCAGTCTCTCCGCAACTACTTGGCAACGCGTGGTAAAGCTACTCAAGCCGGGAGACTCATACACTATCCATCCGTCTCGGTCCGGAGCGCTTGTGTCAACGGCTTACGCTTCTGGAGATACGGCAAATGCCCGTGCCTACGTGGTGGTTGACTATGCTACAGGAGAGATGCTTTTCAGAGAGCAGAGTTCAGAGGAGCTTCCTATCGCGTCACTAACAAAACTCATGTCAGCTGTCATTGCGCTTGATCTTATGAAACCGGATGATCGGATTAGGATCACACAGAGGGCAGCATCTATGGAAGCGACCAGGATAGGAGTCATTCCCGGACAACGAATGACGGTAGAGGAGCTTTTGGAAGGCATGCTTCTGACCTCTGCCAATGACGCGGCGGAAGCACTCAGAGATGGCGTCGATACGGCATATAATAGTAGTGTATTTATAAGAGCGATGAACGAAAAAGCGAAACTTCTTGGTCTCTCACACACCCATTTCTCCAACCCTGAGGGATTTGACAGTCCGGGTAACTATAGCAGCGCCTCGGATCTTGCCAAGCTAACCCACTATGCGCTCACCACTTACCCGCTTTTGGCTAGAATAGTGGCACACGACTACCTATTTTTATCTCAGAATGCAGACCATAAGCAGTTCGATCTTTATAACTGGAATGGCCTTCTCGATGTTTACCCTGATATAGAGGGAGTAAAAATTGGCAATACTGTCCAGGCGGGGATGACAATGATTGTACTTTCGAATCGGGGGGGTAGAAAAATTCTCACCGTACTTTTGGGGGCACCGACTATCACCGATCGTGATCTTTGGGCCTCAGAGCTGCTGGACGCGGGATATGAAATGACACTTGGCCTTTCACCTATAAACGTGACTAAGGAAGCACTCCTGGCAAAATATGCAACTTGGCGATACTGGCAATAAGCTATACGGGGAGGTGATAAAACATGAAAGAATTCATACAGCGGATAATAGAACTACTAGGAGGCAGAAAGCCTGCGTATGCTCCCGCTCCGGCAAATAGAAAATAATTATACCTGATATTCATCCCCTGCCGCAGTCTTACATATTTTTAGTAATTTTTTTACATACTTCAGTATCCTTATAAGATATGCTCATACAATCTTATGAGACGAAGGATTAAAATTTCCCGTGTAGCTAAACGAGAAATTTTTCTTGCACTCGGTGTTTTTTCATTTCTCCTTCTTTTTGTTCCCATTTTCACTTATTACTATTTCGCAAAGGATCTGAAGAGCAAAGTGGCAATCATGAATAATAAGGACACAGGAGTCGAGCTTTTGACAAGGGATGGCAAGCCCTTCTTCATGTTCTACCATGCGCGTTCTCACAATTACATCCCGCTTTCTCAGATACCACTTTTGACGCAGGAGGCAGTTATTTCATCAGAGGATAAAAACTTTTATCATCATCCGGGATTTTCTATTCGTGGTATTATCAGGGCGGCCTATATTGATTTACTGCACCAGAATTTTTCCAATGGCGGATCAACTATTACCCAACAGCTGGTAAAGAATGCGCTTCTCAACTCAAAAAAAGACTTTCTTCGCAAATATCAGGAGTTGACCTTGGCGCTTGAGATAGAAAGACGATATAGTAAGCAGGAAATTCTTGAGATGTATCTTAACTCCGTCTATTTCGGCGAAGGCGCCTTTGGTATCGAGAATGCCGCAGAAGTTTATTTTGGTAAGCATGCCAGAAACCTGACAGTGGCGGAAGATGGACTTCTTGCCGGTATTCTTCCGGCACCATCTGAACTTTCTCCGATTTCAGGAAACAGGCAAGCCGCGCTGGCTCGCCAGAAATATGTCCTACAAGAGATGGAATCACAGGGGTATATCACGGCTGGCCAAGCAGAGCAGGCAAAAAAAGAGAAACTGCATTTTGTTGACAAAAAAACTGCGATTAATGCCATTGCTCCTCATTTTGCGCTTATGGTGCTGTCTGAGCTCAGACAGAAGTATGGGGAGGAAACGATTTCCCGCTCAGGCTTTAAAGTCAAAACCACACTGGATCCTGGTTTGCAGCGGGAGGCAGAGAAGGCTGTATCACAACATGTTCAGAAGCTGGTATCGGAGAATGCGAGCAACGGAGCGGCAGTGGTACTTGACACGCAGACAGGTGAGATTCTGACAATGGTGGGCAGCACCGACTGGAGAAATCCTCAATTCGGAAAGATGAATATGGCGATAACCCCCCGCTCGGTTGGGTCTTCATTTAAGCCGATAGTTTATGCTGCGGCATTTAAAGAGCACCTTATAACGCCGGCAACTATCTTAAAGGACGTTCCTACCAAATTTCCGGGAGGATATCAGCCAAAAGACTATGACAGAAAGTACAGAGGCAATGTTACTGTTCGTCGGGCACTTTCAAACTCTCTCAATATTCCCGCCGTTGAGGTAATGCAGGAAGTCGGTGTCCCAGACGCGCTCAATATGGCATCCCGTCTTGGTATCACAAGTCTGGGAAATGATGCCTCTCAATACGGGCTATCCCTTGTGCTCGGCTCAGGCGAAGTCAGTTTGCTTCAGCTCACCAACGTCTATGCAACATTTGCCACGGGAGGTGTACTGCATACACCTATCTCAATTCTCCAAATCACTGATAAAAACGGCAAAACTATTTTTCACGCCAATACCCACGGAAAGCGCGTGCTCGGAAGCGATACTGCCTTTCTTATCACCTCTATTCTCTCAGATGAGCGCGCGCGTCATGAAGAATTTGGTAATCTCTTGGATACGCCGGAAAAAGCTGCGGTCAAGACGGGGACGGCAGAAGACTATAGGGACTCGTTGACACTTGGCTATACGCCATCTGTTGCTGTTGGCGTCTGGGTCGGCAATAATAATAATGCGCCTATGTCCGGCGTCGCGGGCTCCCTTGGTGCGGCTCCCATCTGGAAGGATATTCTCGTCTATGCAACGCGGGGGAGAAAAGAAACGTGGTATGCGCCTCCGTCGGACATTATTGAACTACCTTTATGCGGGTCAGGCGACTTATTACTGCCGCTAAGAGCGTCTTCCCGATCGGCCCGGATGGAATATTTTATTCGTGGGACTCAGCCCGTTCGCTATTGTACGCTGAGCGCAACGCCGTCTGGCGAGATGACACCGACGACGTCCCCGTCTCCGTAGGTAAAAAACACTCTCTTGCATGATTCTTACACACTTCTGGGTCTTCTCTTAATATTGCTGAGTAGCGTAAAGCAGAGTAGGATAGGAGTTGCGCAAAACCTGTCAGGATGACAAAAAGTGCGTAAGGCAGAGTAGAAAGGAATTATGAAGCGGATTATCATCGCGGAAGATGATCAGGCAATCTCTGAGGTAGTTAAAATAATTTTGGAGGGCGAAGGATACATAACTGAGGTGGTAAGTGTTGAGAATGTGCTCTTGCATAAAATCTTTCATGAACCGCCAAATCTTCTCTTGCTTGATATTTGGCTTGACGGGAGTGATGGTGGTAAAATAGCCCAAATAATCAGAGATGACGTACGGACAGCAGGACTTCCTATCATCATTGTTTCCGCAAATAATCAGACAGAGGAAATTGCCAGATCAGTGGGGGCAAATGATTTCCTGCAAAAACCATTTAATATTGACGATCTTCTTCGTAAAGTCGATGAACACATAGCCTAGTTCCGAACTTTTCATACTTTCTCTTGGTCCCGTGCCTCAATTTTTAACCTATTTATTTCGAAGCCTCGAATATCTCTCGCATTTCTCTTACCTATTTTTGGTCTGTCTCTTATGGAGAGTCTATAGAATATGCCTGTGATACAGATATTGTTTTTCGTTGCAGGTATGGCTGTCTTATGGGTGATCGAGCAATCAAGTTACTTTTGAGGTGGTGATGAAATGGGAAATACGAAAGACCAGGTAAAGAAAAAGACCAGGCAGACACTAGAGCGCGTCGTGATGAACGCTGTGCGCATGTCTGCCAGGGTGTCGGGCGGAAAGATTATCTACGTTGACCGCACGGAGATGGGACAGAGGCTCTCGTTCTAGTTATGTGGGAAAGACAAAAAGCGAGATAAAGTAAATGAGTGACACTATTGCGATCAGAAAGAATGTGAGTAGTACCACTCCGTTGGTTATTTTGTGGTTGCTATAACTTCCGAGTATTTTTTTGTCGTTTGCTAGTATGTAGAGGAAGACGAAGACCGGAAGGAGCAGTATGGCGTTTAGTGCTTGTGTAAGGAAGAGGACTGCCAGAAGTGGCACGAACGGCAAAATTACCAGGAGGGCACCAATCCCGAGTGAGACGCCAAACAGTATATAGAATTCAGGGGCTTCCCGAAAGGCAAAGTTCAATCCCGATTCAAATCCAAATGCCTCGGTTATGACATAAGAGGTAGCTACAGGGACGAGTGCGGCACCAAAGATTGCCGCGTTAAAGAGGCCAAACGCGAACAGTATAGTGGCAAAGTGTCCGGCGAGGGGAGAGAGTGCCACTGCCGCATCGGCCGCAGTGAGGATGGACTTGCCTGAGACATATATTGTGGCTGCACAGGCCACAATAATAAAGAAAGAGATCACATTGGTAAGAAACGAGCCAAAAAATACATCACCCCGCTCGATTCTCAGGTCGTCTACAGACAGCTTCTTGTCTACCACGTAGTCCTGTATGAAAAACTGTCCCCATGGTGTGATGGTAGTACCTATGACAGCGATGACAGTCAGGAGATAGTCTTTCTGCAGATGAAATGTCGGTATGACGAGGCTTGATAGAGCCTTGCCCCAGTCTGGCTTGGCAAGTACTGCCGAAACAATGTAGACAATATAAAATGACGAAAGTAAGAGGAACAGCCGTTCGAGTGACTTAAAATTTCCCTTGGAAACAAAGAAATAAATTGCTACGGCGGCAAACGGTACTGAGACGTAGCGTGGGATGTGAAATATCTCAAGTGAAGCGCCAATGCCGGCAAACTCAGCAGCAATAACGCCGATATTGGCTATAAACAGCACTACCATGATGAAAGCTGTCCAGCGGATACCAAAGCGTTCGCGAACAAGCGAGGCAAGACCTTTTCCTGTCACGATGCCCATGCGGGCGCCTATCTCCTGCGTGACCGCAAGTGCAAATGTGGTAAGGAAAACAATCCAGAGCAGTGAATATCCGAAATGAGCACCTGCCAGTGAATAAGTAGCAATGCCGCCGGCGTCATTATCCACGGATCCTGAAATGATACCTGGGCCAATTATTGCCAGAACAGGGATAAGGACAAGAAAGGGGCGCTTAAGAGTACTAAATAGCTTCATTTTTTTCCTCCTCTTCCTCTTCAAGTTTGCGTAATATCGTGTCAATACTAATGACTCCGATAATTTTCTTACCCTTGTCAAGGACAGGAAGACTTCTTAAGTTATACTGTGCAAACAGACGGAGAAGCTGATCAAACTCCATTTCGGGTTTTGCGTACTGTTCGCTGGATATGAATTCCCGTAGGCTTTTGGTATATTCTTTACCAACGATATCCTTAACCAGGACTGTGCCTTTGAATTGTCTCTCGTCAGTCATTGTTAAGAAGATTACCTCCGGTTGGTTCTCGTAGGCTGCCAATCTCGCCAAGGCTTCGCCCACCGAACTCTCTTCGTCCTGCCGAAAATAATTGTCATCCATAAGGCCTCCCGCTACATCCTCCGGGAAGACGAGGAGCCGTTCAAGCTTAATCGCCCGGTCGTGGCTAAGTGTTCTGAGGACTTCTTTTATTTTGTCGGGGTTAAGACGATAGAAAATATCCGCGATTTCGGAGACAGGTAATTTATTGATAATATCTTTAAAGTCACGTGACGGCAGTTCCTCCAGAATCGATATCTGAGTTTCGTCGTCTACCTCACCGATTGCCTGTGCCGCGACATCGTTATCGAGAACATCCACCAGGCCAAGGCGTTCCTTGCTGCCTACTTCCTCCAGAATATCCGCAATCTCGGAGGGATGGAGTGTATTGAGGCCTTCATGCGTTAGCTTGATCTGAACAGTTCCTGTTTCATAGTCAAATGACTCGATCAGTTTCTAAGGAAGCGTCTTGCCTTTAACACGGATAAATGATCCCAGCCCTAGCCGCCTGAAAATACCGGTTAAGCCAACATCGATACCCAATACCTTCATCTCCTCCTTGTCATCCAGTAATATGTCGTTGACGCGGACCAGTCTCTTCCCGTTGATGTCAATAACTTGCTTATCCAGTATATCCTCTGAGAGAAGCAGGGAATCATCCTCACGCGTCAGTTCCAGAAGCTTGTTTTCCAGCATAACAAAGCGGTTGTTGATAAATTGCATATTGTCAGCAGAAACAAGATATTTATTTCTTTCCCGTTTGATAATGAGTGAATTAAC
>JAKAMH010000034.1 GCA_021813005.1 bacterium | reverse complement strand
CTTTTCTTTTATTGTAATCTCCGTCGTTGCAATATATTTTGGGAAATTCAGGAAACAAAATATTCTTTATCTTTTATTCTGCTTGCTAACCGCCGCAGTATTTTCATTCGGTAGTTTTCTTCTTTTTGATATCAGACATAACTTTCTTATCACGAGAAGTATTCTGTCACTTGTTGTCGGGAAGTCAGGATATAGTGTCTCATATGTGGGATCACTCAATTCAATCACCCATTCATTCATATCATTTATTGGGGGCCTCCTTCTGCCGCAATTTAGTCTTGGCGCTTTCCTGATATTTATCGCCGCAATTATTGGGCTTTTCGTTTATGGAAAGTCCCCAGGCAAAGAAAAATCTTTTGTACCGCTCCTTTTTCTGTGGATATTCGTGCCGCCTCTCCTCCTTCTCGTACTCCACCATCAGGTTCTCGATCAGTTTTATGTCTCCATAATTCCGGCAATTCTGCTCATTACCGGATTTTTGCTGGATTATATCTGGACACAAAGCCGGATCTCTGCTCTTGCGCTACTGATATTATTAGTAGGCGCAAACCTAATTTTTTGGACCGGCAATATACCAGCTAACTCCCACATTTTTTTTCAGTCGACACAATCCAATCTTCACTATAGCGATGAAAAAAAAGTAATTGATGCTATATATAAAGAAGCTGCCGGTACGCCGTTTTCCATACAGTCATACACCATTCCTTATTGGTCGCAGCAGGGGTGGGAGTACTTGTTCTGGCAGTACGGCCTACCCAAATATCACTCTCTGCCTATCGCTGAGAAGGCACCATTGCTTTTTGTTATTGTCCAGGATGACTTGGGAAATAAAGGTTTTCAAAGACAATGGCTTAGGCAGACAGTAACCAAATGGGGAAATGAAAAGAAAGAATTTAGATTCGGTGCGCTAACGGTCAAAGAACTTGTAATAACCGGCAAGTAGTCGTCGCATGATCTATACTATAGCAGTGGAGTACAATTTCTCATGAGATACAAACTGATCCTTTTGGCAATTATTCTGCTAGCTTTTGCGCTTCGATTTTATGCATTAGGAACCAATCCTCCCTCCCTCACCTGGGACGAGACGGCCTGGGGATATAATGCCTATGCGCTGGGGATAGATGGTCATGATGAGTTTGGGAAGTTTTTACCGTACCAGTATCTTCTTTCATTTGGAGATTACAAGCCGCCGATGTATGCGTATCTTGATGTTGCTCCGGTAAAAGTTTTCGGTCTTACCCCTTTTGCCGTGCGGTTTCCATCGGCATTCTTTGGGGTTCTGACAGTTCTTGTTACATATTTTCTGGTCAAACGAATCTTTTACTCGTCGGAGGAAAGGCAGTGGTATGCCCTTGTCGGAGCCGGTATTCTGGCGATATCTCCCTGGCATATTATGCTCTCCCGCGCCGCGTTTGAGGCCAATATTGCGACGTTTTTTATTGTGACAGGAGTATGGCTGTTTTTGGGAGGAGTACAGGATCCTTTGTCAGGCTCCCGCCAGTCCGGCGGGCAGGCAGGACGAGTCCGCTCGTGGTATTTGCCTTTGTCAGCCGTTTCATTTGCCCTATCTCTTTATACATTTAATAGTGCCAGAGTTGTGGCACCACTTCTCGCAGTGCTTTTATCTCTTATTTTTTTCCGGCGGTTGATTAAAAGCTGGAAAATGACTCTTCTTGCTGGCCTGACCGGAGTAATCTTGATTAGTCCACTCGTGCCGTACCTTCTGTCGCCGGATGCGCAGTTGCGGTATAAGGAGGTAAACATTTTTTCAGACCTTAAACCACTTGAGACAGCGCACCAGGAGATGGTCAATGATCAAAATGCAGAGTGGTCAAAGGTCATACATAATAGGCGAGTTGTATATGGGATCGATTTTCTTGAACATTACCTTGACCATTTTAATCCCGACTTCTTGTTTATTCATGGCGACAATAATCCTAAGTTCTCCATTCAAGATGTCGGGCAGCTGTATCTTTGGGATCTGCCTTTCTTTGTGCTTGGTTTTTTCTTTTTATTCAAAAAACGAGAAGGATATTGGTGGATTATTTTCCTCTGGCTTGGCATCGGACTTATTCCGGCTGCCACATCTCTTCCGACACCGCACGCACTTCGTTCTGAAGCGGCACTCCCGACCTATCAACTCATTACTGCCTACGGTTTGATATCGGTGTTGCTTTTGATCCCGCTCGTGCTCAAGAGGAAGATATTCCAAAATGCTTTGTATGGAACTTTGGGCTTCTTGCTTTTTGCTAATGTGTTTTATTTTCAGTACGAATACTACAACCATTATTCTTACCGCTTTTCCGGAGTCTGGCAGTACGGATATGTCGGACTTATGGCCTATCTTGCTGAGCACGGGAACCAATACACGACGATTTATGACTCAGGCCATTTGGGCCGGCCGTACATTTATTACCTCTTCTACAACAAAACAAACCCCGCCTATTTCAGAAAGACGGTGAAATACAGTAAAGATCAATTTGGATTTGTACATGTGGATAGCTTTGGCAAGTATGTATTTCCTAAGGATATGAATAAGGTTGCGCATACAAAAAATGCTCTCTATGTAACGGCAGTTAAAGAGGTTCCATCCGGGGTGAGGACACTCAAGACGATACGCAATGTAGATGGGTCAGAGGAGCTTGTTATATACACATATTGAAATGAAAAAATTCACAATACTTCTCGTCATAATTATTGCCCTGGCTACACTCCTTCGCTTCTGGCAGCTGGGAAGCATACCGCCCTCTCCGGATTGGGATGAGGCATCCTTGGGATACAATGCGTATTCGATACTTCACACCGGACGTGATGAATATGGCAAGCAATTTCCGATTATTCTTGAATCTTTCGGTGATTATAAACCGGCACTCTATGCCTATCTGTCTATACCGTCAATTGCCATCTTTGGACTCAGTACGTTTTCCGTTCGCCTACCATCTGCGATATTTGGCGTCCTGACAGTGCTCGCCGTCTATTTTCTTGTAAAAGAACTCCTATCCAGAGGTCAGGAGCTTAAAGAAAAAGATCCATTGATAAATGAAAATTGGAAATTGAAAATTCCAATAATTGCAGCAGCGTTATTGGCTGTCTCCCCCTGGCACATTCAGTTTTCACGTGTCGCCTTCGAGACGAATGTTGGCGTTGCACTAAGTGTTTTTGCCGCTCTCTTCTTCCTTTACGGACTGAGACGAAACCGGCTTCTTCTTTTGTCAGCCGCATTTTTTGGTGTTGAGCTCTATGCATACCAAAGTGATAAAGTCTTTGCCCCTCTTTTGCTGTTCGTACTCGTTGTCATCTACTTTAGGAAACTTCTTCGTGTGCAGAAGAGGTATCTGATCGGAGCAATATTGATTGGTCTTCTGGTGTCGTTTCCTATGGCGTTTTCCGTACTGAGCAACAGCACGACGCTCAGTCGGGCGGCAAGTGTCAGTATCTTCAGCGGACAATCTGATGACTTTGCTCGTAACGCCGATAAGTTGCTTCTGGATCACCAGAGGCACGACATACTTGGCCTGCTACTGGATAACAGGCGTGTGCTATTTGCGCGGGAGATCGTGGCAAATTATATTTCTCACTGGGATCTGAACTGGCTATATGTGAAAGGTGACATTCCGCGTCACCATGCGCCTGGAATGGGATTATTGTATCTTGTCATGGCACCGTTTCTTTTTATAGGTTTTTACAAGCTTCTTTTTGGCAGGTATCCAAAGCGTATGCGATTTACGCTTCTGGCGTGGTTTCTGATTGCGCCGATACCCGCCTCTATCACGACAGGTGTACCGCACGCAGTACGTACTATGCATTTTCTTCCTGCAATTACGATTATCGAAGCAATAGGAGTCGCTGCTGCCTGGCAGCAGATATCAAAGATCAAGTATCAACCCTTCGGCGTCAATCAGGGTAAGAGATCAAAGATTAATGTAGGTCATATACTTATTGCTGCCTGTTGTCTGCTATTTGCTTTTAACTTTGTCTACTATATGGATCAGTATTTTGTCCAGCTCAATTATTTTGATTCGGAGGACTGGCAGTACGGGTATAAACAGGCAGTAGCGGATGTAACCAAGCTGGCGCCTCAGTATAATAAGATTGTCTTCTCAAATAACGGCTATTTGGACCAGTCATATATCTTCTATTTGTTTTACTCAAAATATCCGCCACGGCTCTATCAAAAGCAAATGCAGTTTATTGGGAACTCTACAAGTGACAGAACATTTGGTAAATTTGAATTCAGACATTTTAACTGGAGCGACGAACACAAAGCGCCGGGAGTGCTTTATATAGGTATGCCAAAAGAATTTCCGGACAACACCCCCGCGGTAGATACTATCAATTACCTGGATGGTAAACCGGCTATAAAAATAATTGGTACGTAGTCTGTGTTATCATACAGATGAGCCAATGAATTTATCATTTATCAAAAAACATACTTATTTTCTTCTTGGATTGATTGTTGTTTTTGCCCTCTTTATCAGGGTTTTTCAGTTGGGATCGATGCCCCGGGGGTTTCTGGAGGATGAAGCGCATATAGGCTACAATGCCTACTCGCTACTGCATACGCTTCGTGACAAAAATAATGTCTTTCTACCTCTCTCCATTGATCAATTCGGCGACTTCCGTCCCTCCGGATTGCATTTCCTGACGATTCCGTCCGTCGCCGTATTTGGACTAACTGAATTTGCTACCCGTTTGCCTGTCGCGATATTTGGCGGACTCAGTGTACTTGTCTTCTATTTTCTGGCAGATGAGATCTTTAGACGAAGGTCAGTAGCGCTTATTGCCTCCAGTATGATGGCAATTAACCCCTGGGCCTACAGTGCCTCTCGCACGACCTCTGAAAGTATTGTCGCGCTCTTTTTTGTCATAACCGGCACCTGGCTCCTTCTTGTGTACCTCAGACGGGTGCGGGAAAAGATAAAAGTATCACTTTTGACCCCCATCCTCGGATTTGTGTCACTCCTGATTAGTTTTCAGTTCTATCACGCAGCGCGTTATTTTGTCCCTTTTCTTGTCGCATACCTTGCCCTGTGGGTTCTTCTCGAGCATGAGTACGGCAAGCGAGTGAAAGCTATCATATTGACCGGATCCGTGCTCCTTGCCATCGGACTTTTGAGTCTTATGCGACTGGGCGGAGGACTTGGGAGAGTTGATGAGATCAGCATCTTTCAAAATCCCAAAACGCAGATTGAAATCTGGCATCAAAAGACAGAAGACAGAGGCTTTCCACCCCTGGTTGTGCAGTTTTTTCATAACAAGTATGTTTCTTATGGATATACGGCTGCGGTAAATTATGGTGAGCATTTTACACCCGATTTCTTATTTTTCTCAGGAGGCCTGCCCGAGCGGTACCAAACACCGTGGAGTGGGGGATTCTATCCGTTTGAAGCACTCCTGATGTTTGTGGGACTTGCACTAGTCTTTGGGAAGATTTTCCAAGAGAAGAAGATACTTTGGCTTCTGGGAGTTCCATTTATCTGGCTTCTCGCCGGACCATTACCGGCAGCATTTACATTTGAAGATCTTCCGCACTTCCAGCGCTCCATCATGATGATGCCGGCACTTATCCTTTTCTCAGCCTATGGTCTCTGGGCAATTGTGACCCGATATGACAGAAAATATCTGCGATACGGAGTTATAACCATACTGCTGATGATTGCCTTGTATTCTGTTGTGACATTTGCCCATAATTATTTTCATCACTCACTCACACACAATGCCAAGTACCGGTATCAGGGAGAACAACAGCTTATCCAGG
This sequence comes from bacterium, assembly GCA_021813005.1. Classification (GTDB taxonomy): domain Bacteria; phylum Patescibacteriota; class Microgenomatia; order Levybacterales; family UBA12049; genus JAKAMH01. The sequence goes on along the minus strand of JAKAMH010000034.1, from coordinate 3,022 downwards.
CGGAGGATGGTTACAGGAAGCAAAACCGGCCCATTATTGCTACTTCCCAGGGAGGAAATCATGTAATATTTTATCTCTTTTTTGACAAGATGAGTCCTCAGTATTTTCAGTCGATCGGTTCGCCGAGAGATGCAAACAACCTGTTTTTTGACGGCATAAAATTTGTAACAGCTGACTGTCCGTCATATGACGCGCACAACGCTGTAACTCCCGATACGTATCGAACTATTTTTGTGGATATGGGTTCGTGTTTGCCGAGAAGTGAGACGAAACTTCTGCAGAGGATTTACCGATCAGACGGTACTGTGGCCTACCGCGTACTTGAAATAAAACCGGAGCTGCAAAAATATGCCGCCAGTATGAAGTAGGTATGTATGAAAAAACTTTCTTTGGTTTTAGCCACTTACAACGAAGAAAAAAATATTGCTGCGTGCCTTGAGTCAGCCAAGGATCTTGCGGATGAGATGATTGTCGTGGACGGATCGTCGACAGACAAAACTGTCGAAATAGCCCGCTCTCATGGTGCCAAAGTAATCGTGACAGATAATCCGCCGATATTTCACATCAACAAGCAAAAAGCGCTGGATGCTGCCCGAAATGAGTGGGTGCTGCAGCTCGACGCGGATGAGCGGGTGAGTGAGCGTCTCGCGAAAGAGATAGAAAAGGTAATCTCTCTTTCGGACATAGAGCTTGAGACGTACCAGGAGTCACTTCCCAACAAAGACTTGTTTCTTAGACACCAACACCTGCTTGAGAAACGGGACGGCAAGATAGGCACTAGTAAGGGTCCCTATAACGCCTTCTTTATCCCACGGCTAAACTTCTTTCTGGGACGCTACCTTCGTTACGGCGGCGTCTATCCGGACGGCGTCATACGGCTTGTGAGGCGTGGTAAAGCGAAGTTCCCCTGCCGTGACGTCCATGAGCAAATTGAAGTGGAAGGCCGTGTCGGATGGCTTGCACGTGACCTAATTCATATGGCAGACCCCACCTTCAGGAGGTACAGACAGCGAAACAGCAGATACACAGATCTTATGGCACGCCAGTACAGAGAAGAACATCTCAAGAAAAACTTCATAAATACGATGAAGTATATGCTGCTTTATCCAATTGGCTGGTTTGGACTGACATACATCAGACACAAAGGGTTTCTTGATTCCTGGCAGGGGCTGGCCTTCTCAGCGTATTCATCACTTCGCTTTCCTATCTCATATGTGAAATACTTGAGGGGAAATTAAGATGGTGAAAAGTAGAAGAGATATACTGCAGCGAATCACATTTCCTCTTATTGTGGCTTTAACGTTACTTCCTGTTATCTATGTTGTACATAAGATCTGGGTAGGAGACATTGCATTTTGGTACGATCCTGTTCGTGACATGCTCTCGGCATGGTCAAACTTCAACAAGCCGACACTTATCGGTCCTCCATCGGGCATACCCGGCGTATTTTATGGACCTTATTGGATATGGCTTCTAGGTATCGGTATGCTTTTCTCAAAAGATCCGCGTATCGTTACTTTTATTGTGCTCGCAATTCCGTATCTGGTCTTGTTTCCTCTTATCCTCTATGCATTTAGAGCCTTCGGCATTCGTACTATTGTCATGCTCTTTGCATTGTTTCTGCTTAGTTTTAATAATTATGCTGACTTTCTGTGGAATCCTCATCTTGCACCGCTTCTACTCCTTAGTTTTATTATGCTGTTTCTTTTGATGTGGCAAGAGGAAGGGCTGAGGGGAAAATTCTTTGCTGTTGCCGCAGGGTTTTTTCTTGGCTTGCTTGTTAATTTCCACATTTCTTTTGGAATTGGTGCAACTTGTGGTATTGGCTTCTATTTTCTTTACCTGCTGATTAACACGCTCGTCAAAGGTAGAGAACGGATGAAAGCTTTTCTTGCCTGGTCTATCAAAATATGCCTTTTTTCTATTGGTTATCTAGTCGCTTTTGGGCCGTTTCTTTTATTTGAAATACGACATCAATTTCAGCAGTCCAGGGTGCTTTTTACCACGCTCACGCAGTATGGGGGAACAATTGCGCTTCATGGGCTAACAAAAACTGAAATTATTTTCTCATTTTTTGGAAGGGCAGGCCAATTATTGCAGCTTCCAACTCTTATAGCTGCTCTGCTTTTAGTTGCTACAGGTCTGTATGTGATCTATCTTATACGGAATAAAAGCATGAAGTTGAGTGCAGCGGACAAAAGGCTGCTTGGAATTTTAGCGTCGCTTGCGCTAGGTGTCTTGTTTGTTTACCTCACTGCCAGAAACCCTGTCTGGAGTTATCACTTTATTGCAGTAGAGGTCTTATTTCTACTCCTTGTAGGAGTTCTCATGGAAAGGGTGAATGTATTTCGTATTTTTATTCTCCTCTGGACGCTGGTGCTTCTTTTACAATTTGCCATGTCGTTTCCGGGACATATCGCAACCGACCCAAAAAAAATTCCGGGTGATCTTGCCTCAGAAGAGGGAATTGTCAGACAAATAGCCGCCGATTCAGGTAAGGGGACATACACAGTTTACGCTTATAGCCCGTCAATTTACATGTATGAGTACTCATATCTCTTTAAATGGATGGAGAAAAAGGACTTTTCATACGATCCGGGTAAAGTGCAGAGGGAAGGGACAGTCTACCTTATTCTGCCACCACATGTTAAGCAGGCACTCTATGATAACTTTATACACTACAGAACTCCTCCCCACGACTATAAAACGACGGGGATATGGACTATGCCGGACGGCTCCACTATAATCAAAAGAGAGAATAAATAATATGAAGATACTGGTAACAGGCGGAGCAGGGTATATAGGGAGCGTGACAGTAAAACGGCTTTTGGAAGCGGGGCACGAGGTTGTCGTGTTTGACAACCTCGTCTATGGTCACAAAGAGGCTGTGACGTGCAAGCTGATAGTTGGAGATCTCCTTAACAGGGAATTTCTTAGGGAGAGCCTGAAAGACGAATCATTTGACGCGGTTATCCATTTTGCTGCCTACGCTCAAGCCGGCGAATCAGTGCAAAACCCTCAT
>JAKAMH010000033.1 GCA_021813005.1 bacterium | reverse complement strand
ATCTATCGTTGTTTATACTGTTATATCAACATAAATTCATATTTTTGAGGCTAAGAAACATAAGAAAGCATGTTCGTATTTTTTTATTTGTCGTTTGATTTTCCGCTGAGTAGAGGGACTCTATAGCCTTGGGTAGCATTTTGAATAGACAAAGTCATGGTTGAAGTGTAGCTCTGTGAGTGCTTCCTAGCCACGCGACTTAGCACTTCTACCCATCTCCTGAGAACCCTTAACTCATTTTCTGTGAAAAGTCGAGGCTAAATCCTGTGAAAAGTTATCCACATCCTTATCAAACTATATCATAATTGTCCTATAATTATTTGTGTCAAACTATATCATACTATTATAGGACTTCTCTTTTTTTGGCATTTGATACCCCACTACCCCCTCCCTTTCCCCTGCCCTGCGAAACGGAAAGTTTATTGTCCAAGCGGACTGAACAAAAGAAGCACAAAAAAGACCACGGCCCCTACCCAGACATACTCCCATAAAACACCTCTAAACAACCTTCTCTCGAGCCAGACATGCGAAAGGCCAACCAGTGTATAGAAAAAACCTGAGAGGAAAAGTGAAATCACGGTCGGACTGCTTGGCCAAAACCACAAAACCGTTGCCATCTCGACCAGACAGAGAGTGACGGCACCGGTCCAAATAATGCTTGTCTTGTTTTCTTTTTCCAGCCGATAAGTCCAGAGCGACTGAGAAATAAGCGGCAGCGTAAATCCCAGATAAATCAGCAAGGTGAGGAGAATTGAAAGATGTAGCGTAAAAGTGATATTGGTAAGAAAGAAATATGTCACAAGGGTCAGGATAAATGAAACGATCCTTGCTCCGGACAGAAGTGCGATCGTCCGTATCGATGCGACTGCAAAAATATTTTGGCTGAGGAACATGGAATACAATCCGAAGACGTATATCCCCATCCAAAGTAACTGCGAAAACAAGCTCTTCGGCGTGAAATAGAAGAAGCCAAATTTCAAGCTAAAATAAAAGAGGGCAAAAGCCAAAGTATAGAAAAATGGCAGTATAAATAGATTGAGAGACCGGTTTTCCTTGATATCTTGCCACATAGCCCAGACCAGCACAAGCTCAGTGGCAACTGAAAGCCCGATGGCAAAGTAAAACCCGGACCTTGAGAACTGGTGCTCTACAATAAACAAGCCTATCGCCAGAACTGCTATACCGACAATAAACTTTTGCCGCTTCTCTATTCTCCTCAATTTTACGGCCGCCCGTTTCCCCCGCTTAATTGGTCTATTCCCGAAACGTTCGCGTACGATTTCTACGATGCTTGGCGTCTTGGACTCTTGATTCATGATGGTTTTAGTTAACCCAGTAGGAGATTTCTGAACATAATTTATATTCAATATATCTACTGCATGAGATGATCGGGAATATCAAAATTGGCATAGACCTTCTGAACATCATCGAGCTCTTCAAGTTTTTCAAGAAAGGCAAGTGCTTTTTGGGCGGTCTGTCTATCCTCTATCCGCGTATTAACAGTGGGCATCCAGGTAAGCTCAGCCCCTTGTACCGAATATCCGTCCTCCACTATCCTATCCCGCACTCTGGCAAGTTCCTCAGGTTTGCTATAGATGAGTACAGCATCTCCTGCCTCTTCTACATCCTCTGCTCCCCCATCGGCAGCCACAAGAAATATATCATCGACTGAGCGACCCTCTTTGGCAACGGTGATAATCCCCCGCTGCTGGAATTGATATGAGACGGATCCCGGTGTGCCTATGGTGCCGCCGTTTTTATCAAAAAGGTTTTTTATTTCGGCTACCGTCCGCATTTTATTGTCTGAGACAGTCTCGACAATGACACTGAACCCTCCGGGGCCAAATCCCTCGTACTTTGCCTCGACCACGTCCGCCGACATTTTCCCCGCCGCGCGCTGAATAGCCCGCTCAATATTTTCCTTCGGCATGTTGGCTGCTCTGGCTGCATCTATAGCAAGCCGGAGTTTGAAGTTCATTCCGGGGTCCACGGTTCCGCCACCTTGTCTGACCGCAATGGTAATGGCATTGGCAAGTTTGGTAAACTGCAGACCGCGTTTTTGGTCATTGACGCCTTTCTGCCGCTTAATTGTCGCCCATTTTGAGTGTCCACTCATACTGTAAGTTATTAGTTAAAAGTGAAAAATGAAAAGTTACATGATGAAGATGTATTACATAACATCTAACTTTACATTTTAAACTTTTAACTTGTCAATTATACCTCGTCTGCCTTGACTTTTGCAATGATACCTTGTAAAATTGCTCATTATCTTCGTCTTTAATTTGGGCGTAGAAACTGTTACCTGTCGATGTCTACACTAAAAAATCAAGCCATCCAAACTGCTTTAACAGGTGATTGGAGACAAGCTATCCGCTGCAACGAAGAACTACTGCAGGACAATCCATCAGATATTGATACACTAAACCGCCTAGCCTTTGCCTACATGAGCAGCGGCGACAAGAAGAAGGCCAAATCACTTTATGAGCAAGTTTTGGGACTCGACAAACTAAACCCCATTGCCTCACGTAATATCAAACGCTTGACAGAGCTGAAAGACGGATTCTCCACCAACAGTCAAATTTCCATCCAGGTGAATAACCTTTTCATCGAAGAGCCTGGCAAGACAAAGGTAATAGAACTAGTCAATACAGCTGATAAGAAAATTCTTTCCCATCTTCGCTCCGGAGAAGAACTTGAGTTGTCTATAAAACGGATGAAGGTCTTCGTTTCCGATTCGCAGAAACAGTTTATCGGCATGCTCCCGGATGATGTAGGAAATCGGCTGATCAAGTTTATGAATGGCGGGAACAGCTATGAGGCTTACCTGAGAACATCTGTCAATGGCAAGGCATTTGTGTTCATCAGGGAAATAAATAAAGCTAAGAGATTCAAAGACCAAGCCTCCTTTGCTTCATTTGACAAAGCCAAACTTAGTTTGAAGACAATCAAGAAAAGAAATAGTGAATAATTTTACGGCTTCCTCTGCGACCGGTCAGCCTGGTAGAGTACTTTACCCCGTTTTAACTCCTCTTTTACTCTCTTCACCCCTGCATGCGGTTGATGCATGCTTCTATAGGAAGCGTAAGCCCAAACGACGGAAATAATGGCAATAATTACGGTAACCACTGCGAACAACATAGGTTAAAACATAGTCGTATTCAGACTTGAATTCCCCAGTATTATAACAATATCAGCAATTGTTTTGTGGACAGCTTTTTCAGGGACGAGTCCCAGTATCCGAGAAAGCCGCCTCACTGAGGCTGTTTCGTCACCGTAGTAGACTAGCTTTGTCCGGTCCGTCGTTAGCTGTGCCGTCGAAACCAGCACAACGTTTCCCCCCATATTGGCAAGCATACGCTCCAGCCTTTTCCCAAAACCCGGCTCGGTTGTACTATTGATTATCTGGATCGTCTGGTTCTCGCTAACAAGTAAAGGATCTGGGAAGAGAGATGATGACAGCTTGTCTATCTGAAGGGTATCCAGCGGCAGGCTGAGAGTTTTGTGCATGACGGCGGACTGGTCAAGGCTGTTTGCTAAAAGCCACAGTCTGATCATGTCTACTGTCTCAAGCGATGTTCGTATCACTCCTTTGTGCAGAAAACTATCCATAAGCAGTGTGGATGGCTGCTTCTCCGCTTCCTTGTCTGTTGTAGTTATTGTGTCATCAAATGCCACACCGAGAATTTGTTCAGGGCTCAATCGTTTTTCCGATCCGTTAATTGCCAACACGACAGCTGACCTGTCCACCGGGTCAAAAGAAACAACCTCTTTTAATACCTGGCTGTTGTTTAGCACACCGATTGTGAATCGGTGTGACGGGGAATACCTTCCCGCTTTAATTGCCAAGAATATCCGTATTGCAAGTGAGATAACAATAAAAAAGAATACGACAAAAAGAAAGGTGCGAAGCGTTTTAAAGCTACCTTTTGGCGGTGGGTGGTGGTGGGCAGATTTTTTTCTCATCTCTCTCTATCGTATAGCGATCAGTGCGTCTCCGCAAGTTATTTGACGGTAAGGGCCCTGAGCACCTGCTGCAATTCTTCCGGGATAGGACTCTCGAGTGTGAGGCGCTTGCCTGTCACAGGATGGACGAACGAAAGTTTGGCAGCGTGGAGAAAGACACGGTTTAAGATCTTCCTATCCCGCACGGCAGTTTTTCGACCGGCGTAGAGAAAGTCTGAGAATATGGGATAGCCCTGATACTTGAGATGAACACGAATTTGATGTGTCCTCCCAGTTTCCGGATTTAAACGGACCAGAGAAAACTGCTCCTTCCCCATTTGAGATTCATAGTGCGTCTCAACGGCATACAGGGTTACCGATTCCTTCCCACCCGGCATGACACCAAATTGCTTTCTGTTCCAGGGCAACCTCCCAACCGGAATTCTGATTTCCCCTGTATCGGGTCTCATGTGGCCATGCACAAGCGCGATATACTCTTTCTTGACAATACGTTCTTTAAATTGACGCTGTAACTCGGTAAATACCTGCTCACTCTTGGCGGCCAGAAGCACTCCTGATGTCTCCTTGTCTATCCGATGCACAAACCCCGCCCTGCCGACAAAATCAGACTCCAAGTCCTCTGCCCCTGCAAGTTGCTTCTCCAGATACTTCGCGAGGAAGTCCTGGACAGTATATTCTGTGGCATTGGACTCTGCCTTATTGACAGTGATACCGGCCGGCTTATTAATGGCCAAAACAGCACTGTCCTCATAAATAATCGGGAGTGTCGTCTGTGTCTTTATATCCATGTCACCTCCGCTTTCGGGAAAAAGTCCGCCTCTCATTAAAGACGAGGAAAATGACACTACCTATCAGAAGTAGGACAAGCAGTATATTATCGAGCGTGACTGCTGACACGAGATTTCCCGGCCGCGCCAGCAGTATGCCCAGGATACCCTGGATGCCATAAGCCAAAAAAAACAGACCTGTCACCGATCCCTCACGCAGCTCCCCGCGCAGACTTCGGGTATAGAGAAATAGATTGAAAAAAATGGCGAGCAGCAGGAATAAAACCGCAAAAGCTGTCTGAATCAGAATTATTTTGGGACTAAGGAAGATAACGCCAATATAACCGATTGGCAAAACTGTTACCACGGCAAGCGAAAAGACATCCAGCAAGCGACCGGAGGGCAACTTCTGGCGTCGACACAAAAAAAGTAGGAACGCAAAACCACCGACAATCCCCCCGGTAAGTGATAGTCCAGATACATAGGGTGAAAAAAAGGTGATAGCCGGACTTCCCTTGCCTGAAGACAAGGTTGATACTAGCCTGGCTAGCAAAAGACCAATTAAGCCGGCAAGAAACGCATAATTAAAAAGTTGCTCCAAGGTGATATTTTTGCGAAGAAACATGAAGTCCTCCCGACCCAGGCGATAAACCTGAAAAAGACCAACGATAAAACAAAGCAAAATAAGAAAGGGTAAAAATTGCATACATTATTTAACTATCAGCCTGACGGCGCCGATACAAAGAAGCACCACTCCGAGGCCTGTAATGACTGCGGAAACACCAACCATATCCGACAGTCCACCGACAATAATAATCGGCAACAGCGACAAAACACCGACTGTACTATTCAGAAAGCCATATATTTTCCCCCGTATCTCATCCGTTGTCTCCTCCTGAATCAGCGTGTTTGAAGGTACAAAGACCAGCGCATTGGCAATACCGAGAAGAAAAGCCAGAAATACCATGATATGGATCGTGTCTATGCGGAGTGCGTGCGGGAGGAACATATTAATGTCATGGACTATCTCACGGGATGCCACTTTGGAACCAAACGGCAACAGTAACATTGCCAGGCCGGAGAGAAACAGTCCGATAGTGGCAAGTTTTTGCTTGGAGGTCGCATGGAAGAGGTTAATGATCCCGAATGCCCCAACCAACACCCCGAGTGCTGCAGGAGCCACAAACAATATGGGAAACTCCTCTACTCTGATCCCGAGTACCTGTGTCGCATATCCCGGGGCGATTGTCGCAACGATAAGTATCAAAACCTGAGTCAAGGCAAGAAGCAGGAGAGAACGGTAAAGAACCTTAGTTCGTGAGAGCATAGTAAATGTCTCCTTCATATCGGCAAACAGATTGGGTGCTTCCCGGAGCCTCCGGCGTTCTGCAACTTCCCGAGCAGGTACCAGTTTGATAAAAGAGATGAAGAGCGCTCCGATCAACATGATAACCGCCAGGATGATAAGTGTTACAGCATCACCGAAAAATAAAATCAGCGGGCCAGAGAGGACATATGCCAGGAGAATGGAGCCAAAAAGTGCAACGCCAAAAAGTGCATTAGCCGAATAGAGATATTTTTCCCGCACGACAAGCGGAATCATCGGTGTCTCAGCCGGAATAAAAAACTGCGTCGCGATAGCAACGAAAAAAGAGACTGCATAGACAATAACGACATTATGTACAAAAAGCGCCAGCATGATAAAAAGGATTGCCCGGACGATATTGGTAGAAAGAAGCACTGTTTTTTTGCTCCACCGGTCCACAAACGCTCCCGCCAGTGACCCGAAAATAATTGCCGGAACAGTGAAGGAGATAACGACGGCGGCGACTGCGGTATTGGAGTTTGTCAGACGATAAACCACCAGAATCAGAAAGAAATTAAAGACGTTAATTGCTATTTGGGTAAAAATTTCACCGATCCAAAGATAGGTAAACGAACGCTCCTTGAGAGCGCGAAAAGTATCATTTCTCATGCTTTATTACGCTTTTTCCGAGTAAGTTCCGGATCTGGTATCAACACGGATCTGCTCGCCCATATTGATAAAAAGGGGTACTTTCGTTTTCATACCGTTGTCCAAAATAGCGTCTTTAAACACGTTCGTCGCCGAGTTGCCCTTGATAGCCGGACCTGTTTCAACAACGGTAAAGACCATTTTGGGAGGAAAAATGACCGAAAGCGGCGTTTTCTCAAGATAACTCACCATGAAATTCTCCCCTTCCTTAAGGTATTGATGGTCAGGGATAATGCTTAAGGCAATTGAGGTTTGTTCATAAGTGGACGGATTCATGAAATAAGCAAAGTCACTATCCTTATAGAGGTACTGCATCTCTTTTTTGACGACCGCCACATCCTGTACTTTGGCACCATTGATATAACTACGCTCCAGTATTGTGCCACTTTTGAGGTTTTTAACTTTCACTTTAATATTGGCACTGCCCCGCCCCATTTTGATATGCTCATAGGAGAGAACCTGGAGAAGATTCCCGTCCTCTTCATAGGTCGTGCCGGCTCGGAGATCTGTAACTGAAATCATGGGCGTTTCTTTCGGATAAGTCCGGAGCACGGAATTACCTCTATTCCCTTCTTTTCGAGCGCATCGAGAAAAATATTGGCTCCGATGGAATCTGCCGCCATGTGCCCCGTGTCAATGACGTTGATATGCAGTTTGCGAAGTTCCTGAACAGCATCTTCACCGACGTGCATTTCAACGATCGTCCCGACACCTGCCTTGGCAAGTTCAATATAGAGTTCTTTGGAGGGATTGGTACCGCCTGTGAAACCGACAATAACTTTACCTGCCCTCGTTTTTTCGCTACCGGAGACAAGACTCGGACCACTCTTGCCTTTGATTGCTTCCACAAACTCAGGAATTTCATTGATGTAATCAAGTACTTCGCCTGCCGTCTCAAACTGTCTTTTAGCAAGATACTTTTTCATGAAATCATTGCCTAGGTTGTCCCAGAAAGTATGCATGGAAATCAGCGGGATACCAAGAAGCCTGGCCGCATCGACTGCCTGTGAGTGGTTAAGCGGACCAAACCGGCGCTGGACATAACCCATCCGCTCCCGAAACAGTGCATCCGCTACATTGGCGGGCACACCTGCCTCAGCATACATATCTATTTGGACATCCATTACTTCATGCAGGGCCGCCAGTGCATGACCCGAGGGATGGTGCGAGATAACCAGGTCTACTCCTCTGCCTTTCTCGTTGAGCCTGTCTGCCAGAATTACTTCTGCTGCATCCGCGTCGATGCCTGCCATAAGTTTCCTGACCTCTGTCTTGGGATCACCAAAAAGCATACGCGAGTCAGAGTAAGGATTGTTGAGGGATTCTTTGTCAAAGTACTTTCCCCCCTGCCTGCCGGCAGGCAGGTTTTTTTCAGAAAGGTCTTTATATTCCTGGCTTTTTTTCTTAAGTAGTGCTTTTACTTTAATCGCGCCGCGGGGATCTGCGGCTATTGCCATCTCAAGTCCGAGGTCATATATTTGTTGAATAGTCATACCTGACAGTATATAATAGAGCAGGCTCAAAAGTCAAAGGTTCCGCAAAGCAGAATGCAATGTTTGGGCAAGTTTTCTCGCTCGAGCCGAGGTGGTGGAATGGTAGACCTGCCTGCCGGCAGGCAGGCACGCGGGTCTCAAAACAAGATGTACTATGTTTACATTTTGCAGAGTATGAGCAAGGGAGTATTCTATAAGGGTCTGACGAATAATCTAGAAAGGAGATTACAGGAACATTTACAAGGTAAATCTCCCTCAACCAAACATCTTCTACCTGTTAAACTTATACACGTAGAGATCTGCAGAGATAGAAATAGAGCGAGAGAATTAGAAATATTCTTTAAATCTGGATTTGGAAGAGAAATAGTGCAAGAGCTAGCCGAGGTGGTGGAATGGTAGACACGCGGGTCTCAAAAACCCGTGGGCTTTAAACTCATGAGGGTTCGAGTCCCTCCCTCGGCACAGCATAGGGTTCGCCTGCCTGCCAAATAATCGCGGCACGAAGCATGTACGAATAAGACCAAAAGCTAAGTACCAAGATAAGAAGGGACCTTTCTCACCTACTAATTCAAATTTATAAATAAGGCATCGACCTGGTTTGGTTCTGAGCCAGGAGATGGTATCCACTCCAGGGACCTAAATCTACAGATATATTGTCAAGGAAAAGCGGTGGTACTATCCTGATTCTAGCATCAAT
>JAKAMH010000032.1 GCA_021813005.1 bacterium | reverse complement strand
ATGATACGTAATACTATTATCCTTGTTCCATACCTGATCTGTTAAGTTTAATGAACCGGTCGGGCCTCCATAAGCATCACTACCAAACTGGTAGTATAAAGGGAGATTTTGCGGGTCAGTTGCGTATACCGTAACTGTAATCTGTTGGACATTGCTCTGACTATACGTTGCATATAAGCTATTGCTATTTACAGGATTTGCATACGCAACATTACCAAGACTGTCTTCTATTTTGACGACTTTAGGGCAATGGGTATCCCTAAAGCTTAATACTGTGGTAGGTGTTGGAATAAGAGTAGGTGTAGATGTTGGCGTGCTCTGAGAAGGTATAACTTTCACCTCCGCTTGACGTGTAGTGGGTGTTTGAGTTGGAGTATTGGCTATAATATCTGTTGATTTTACTCTCTCTTGTCCTCTATTTTGAGCACTAACGTTTTGAATCACTGTTGGAACAACAGTGGGTTTTATGGATACACTCGCACCCAATACCTCTTTGACAGTAGAGATAGACGTAGATGCCACTGTAGGGGACATTGTAGGCTTCCTAATCTGTTTGGAAGTAGTATTTGCGGGACGAAGAGAAGTCGCTTTCCTTGCTGGGTGGTATAAGCCTACAAATGGCATAGTAATAATTGTGATCAGGATAAGTACTCCGTGTGTAATCGTTTGAATAATTTCATTCATGTTTCGATTCTGGATAAGACATATAGTCTTAATTATCTTATGAGCCCAAGTATAGCACAAACTATGACATATAGTATGAGGCGGGAAAGAACTACAGCTCAGATAATGACTACACATGAAGGTTCATTCCCGGAAAATAAAAAGTATTGCAAGTAAGATAAGACATGCGAGGAAAAACATGGGTATCACGCAGGAGAAGTTAGCAGAAATGACGGGTTTATCAACTGGCTATATAGCTTTCATAGAACAAGGAAAGCGGATCCCCTCGATTAATACTACAGACAAGATCGCCCGGGTACTTGGAATCAAACTCTCTGACCTTTTTGAATAGACGCTTCCTTGCTTAGTTTCTATTTGAGTTGTATATTGAAATCATGCAAGTTAGTACCGTAAATGCACCCGGTAGACCTACTATAATGACACCTGACGTCCTTGCAAAACTAGACGAGGCTTTCCTTAGTGGACACACTGACGAGGAAGCTTGTTTGATCGCTGGAATAGACCCTTCTACCCTGTATCGCTATTGCCAAGAAAACGAACATTATGCAAGGAAAAAAGAGCTTCTAAAATTAAGACCTCAGAGCCAAGCAAGACACAATATCGTCAAGAAGATAAATGAGGGAGATGCAGAAACCTCAAAATGGTATTTAGAGCGTAAAGCCAAACATGAGTTTAGCACTAAGCAGGAGGTTTCAAACGAAATATCCACAAAAGCAGATAACATGGAAGAGATGGCTCGAGCAATGAGAGAGATTGCGGAAAGCTCTCGGCTACAGGAGCATTCCTAAAACTTGACAACGTATAAAAAGGGTTGATATGCTCTAGATGCTCAGTAGTATACTAATGAGCAATTGCCACAGGGATTAAATATCCCCAGTATCATTCGGCCTGCCTCTTATATCCCCCGATATAACAGGTCTGGATTAAACCGAACGACAAGAGGTACGAAATATTTAGTTTCGTACCATGAGTTGTTTTAGATTAACCAGGTCAAGATCCCAAAAACATTGTTCATATTTAGGAGATCTCTTTAATTTTGTGCGACTAATCTAGTTTTAGATTGAGTCGCTTTATTTTGTGGCTAATTTGGTGAGAATAGGTGCGAAAACGCCTTATTGGTTCGTAGCTAGGTCTCACCACCTAGCCACAAACGAGTAAGGCATTTTTTATGGCTATGCAAGTTACTTTAGAGCAAGCTCGTAAGAAGTTGGGCATGAGAGGGGATCGGATGTCAGATAAAGAAGTTCTTGATCTTCTTACTACGCTTAGGCGTGTATGTGATATTGCGATTGACTCAGCAATAGAAAAGAATTATCGTAACAATAAGCAATGATAAAGGCATTAATTTATTGTAGGGTTTCATCTCAACGTCAGGTTGATGAGGGTCATGGTTTGGAAGGGCAAGAGAAGAGATGCAGAGACTATGCTAAGGCAAGAGGATATTCGGTAGTAGGTGTATTTAAGGATGAAGGAGTTTCTGGAGGGGTTATTGATAGGCCAGGAATGCAAAGGCTTCTTAGTCAACTTGAACATGAAACAGAAACAGTGATTGTTCTTATTGACGATATAAAACGTTTAGCAAGAGATGTGCAAGGACACTTCACATTAAAAACTGCCATATATTCTAGGAATGCCAAGCTTGAAAGTCCGTCCCATAAATTTGAGGATAGTCCAGAAGGAAAATTTGTTGAAACAGTTCTGGCCGGAGCAGCAGAGCTCGAGAGAAATCAAAATAAACTACAAGTAATCAATAGAATGAGAGCAAGGCTTGAATTAGGCTACTGGCCATTCATGCCGCCGTTGGCGTTAAAGAATGTCAAAGATCCGGTATATGGGAAGATACTTACTCCGGTAGAACCTCATGCTTCAGTGATCAAGAAGGCAATTGAAAGCTATAGAGATGGGGTACTAAACACACAAGATGACGTGAAGCGCTTTTTGCATGAAGAGTACAAGAAGCATGGTTTGCCAAATAGACCTTCCTTAAGTACGACCAAGCAGATATTAGTAAATCCCCTGTATGCTGGATTTATCGAATACGAAAAATGGGGAGTTCCCTTTAAGAAAGCGCAGCACGAAGGATTCATATCAATTAAAACATTTAATGCCGTGCAGGAGCGTCTACAGAGGCGTACAAAGCCATGGAAGAGGAGGGACTACTCAAAGGATTTTCCTCTTCGTCCTTTCGTGCTCTGTGATGCTTGTGGGAAGCCAATGACATCGAGCTGGAATAGGGGAAGGAGTGCAAGATATCCAAATTACTTTTGCAGACATAAAGGGTGTAAGTATAACTGGAAGGTAATAAGCAAGTATAAGCTTGAAAGCGAGTTTGAACAGGTATTGTCTCATTCAAAGCCCCTTGGTGAATACATAGATTTGGCTAAGGATATTTTTGAGGAGCAATGGGAGCTAAGACTACAGACTTATACAGAAAGACGAACCGGCTTAAGAAAAGAAATACAAGAAGCAGACGAATCTATCAAGTCGTACCTTTTACGAATTCGAAAGTCTAAGGATGAAGACATCATTGCAGCATATGAGGATGAGATAAGAGAGCTTAAACATAACAAGGTAATTGCAGAGGCAGAACTGGGAAAGAAAAGATACACCAATGAAGAATTTGGAACCGCTATTGGCAAAGTGTTTGACACGCTGAGAGATCCTATGTCCATGTGGAAAAGCGAGGATTATAACGACAAAAAGACGATATTATTTATGTATTTTGGAGAGGAATTACGGTATGATTATGAAATGGGATTTGGAACCGCTTGTTTGGCCTATCCTGTCAAGCTAATTAGCGATTTAGGACAGGCCAAAAACGGAAGTGTGGAGATGTCCGGGAGTGATCCGGAGTCCGAAAATAGATTGAAAAAACATCTACAAGCGTAGTCTCGTCCAGAGGACGATCGGCCTATGGCCGAGATTTATGGAATGTCGTTTGTCTTATACGCCAATCGACAGGCAAGAGACAAACCGAGGCCGAAAAGATAAGTGCGTTATAAAAAACAGGCCACGTTTCTTACCGACTTCTCAACTGTTTTTATGCCCATTCACATCCCGTTGAGAAAAGATGCAAAGGACAGCCTACTTAATTAAGCAAATGCGTAATTGAAGTTGGCGCTAGCAGTTTTGCTGTTAGCATTTATTTTTTAGTTCCTGTTTTACGACTGATGAACAAAAGTCGGCTTGCAGTTTTTAAAGATCTGTCTTCCGTCGAATCAATTCATCCCCCCTTGCCCCGCGAAGCTCTCAGAGCGAAGTGGGGTTCGCTCATCGGCTTCATGAAGCCACGGTGGACATTGATTACGTCTTACCTCGAAGGGCTGCTTCGATATCCCGGTCAAGGTCCCGCTTCTTAATTTTCTCTCGTTTTTCGTACTGCCTTTTGGGTTTTCCCAACCCCAGCTCAACCTTGATGAGACTCCGCGTAGTATACAGAGAAATAGGCACGATTGTCAAGCCCGACCCGTCAGTTTTAGCTTTGAGCGAAGTGATCTGCTTTTTGTGTAGCAGTAGTTTCCTCGTCCGTTTCAAGTCATATCCCTCAAGTCGTGCGAACTCGTAGGGGAAAACTTTGGCATTAATGAGGTATGCCTCGCTGCCGATGATACGTGCGTAGCTGCCGGTGAGATCCGCGTGGCCTAAGCGTATGGATTTTACCTCATGCCCGTAGAGGTTGATGCCTGCTTCAAATGTCTCCTGGATATCATAGTCATAACGTGCCCGTCTGTTTACGATTTTCATGCCTCAATGATACCAGAGGGGATTGTGGATGTACAGGAGGCTAATCATTCATGGTAAACTGGTACACTTTGCCGCCGGAGAGGACATACACGGTGCTGTCTTTCTCAGAGACTGTCAGGTCCTCTGCCTTGCCGAAGAGAGCATTTTGATACTGCGCTTTAAAGGTGCCGTCTTTGCCAAGCTTGACGACGCGCTGGTTGTCGTTGTCCAGGACGTAGAGGTGCGTTAGGTCACGAGTGGTGTATATCTTAGTTGGACTTTTAAGCGGGGTGTCGATGCCTTGCAGGCTGAACGGGTCCTCCTGTCCTTTGGTATATTGCTTGATGGTACCGTCTTTAAAGAGTATCCAGACGTCGCCGTCAATACTCATTGAGACAGCCTGAGACATGTCGGGGGCACTGCCCGAAAAATAGGAGGACTTGCCGTAACCGCCTGCTCCGGCGACGAACTTAAGGACCGCTTTGGCGCTATCGAGAATGTAGATGTTTCCCTGGTAGACGCTTAGGGCTTTAGGGTCTGTCCAGTCGTTATTGTTTTTGAGAATGACCCTGGGGGAGCCGCCCGATTTGGCCTCCTCACTGACTCCGCTTCCTGTCAGAAAATAGAAGTTATCAGCGTCTTCGCTGTAGCCTGAGGCGGTCTGTTTGGCGGCAAACGAGAGAAGTGGTGCACTGCCTGCAGCAGCCTTGCTTGGGGACACGGTATGCAGCTGCTGTGTGGCTGTCAGCTCGGCCTCGACCTTATCGAGTAGATCCTGGAGGTGTTGTCTGTCAGCTGATCCTGTAGGAAAAGAGCCGATACTGCTCTTCAGCGTTTGTGCGGCGGCTTGGAAATCGCTGTGGGCACGGCTTTTATCAAGACTTTCGAGCCCGGTTCCCTCCGTATACTTTGCTTTGGCGCTGTTATAGACTGCCTCGTAGAGTGCTCGCTGCTTCTTATTCTGCTCATTTTTCTTGGTAAAGTAAATGCTGGCGGTAAGAACAATAATAATGGCGACGGCGATGGTAAGCGTTACCCTCCGCTTGTGCGTCAACCGGGAGCGCAGCTTGAAAGACGGGAAGCGGGAGCGTACTTTTTGTATAAGTGATAGACGCGGTGTGTTAAGCAGAGGCTCCATCTCCGTATCTGGGAGAGGGCGTTCTGCCTCAGATGGCAGGGACCCCGGCTGGTCAGGTAGTCCCTCCTCTATTTCAGCCGGAGCTTCGGAGAAAACAGGCTGGGTAATGCCTTGGAAGCTGAAAACGACAGCCGAGGCGGCCCCGTTTTCGGCGCCGTGTACTTTGGGAGCGAGTGTCTCGGCTACGTCCTGGGGGATGCTCACGTCGAGGGCGCGCGTTAGATCCTCCTCAGTTACCTCGTCAACAAACTGTGGCGTCATGAGGAGGACGATGTCATCCGGTTTGAGGTAGCCGGAAGCGGTGTGGGTAGAGGCCTCCTGGTCGGTAGGCTCGGCACTTAGTAATGTCCCAATTGTCTCCGCGCGCTTCATGACGATCCTCCCGGCACCTTGGATGACCAGGTAGAGGAGGGTTTGTTTCACGTAGGCCAAAGAGAGGTCGAGGGTGACCCCGGGGGGAATATCCGTCAGGCAGCGGGTGACCACCTCTTTTATTGTTGCGAGTGTTTTATCCTCCAGAGTAAAAAATTCAGCCTCCAGGTTGCCAATGAGTTTCTTGCCGAGGGCGGGAAGTGCACCTGAAGCGTCGGCTTCCTTGAGCGAGAGGGAGATGATAACAAAGAGACTTCCCGCGTTATAGACCTGCGACCACGAGGTAGGAGTTGGCGTGGCAACGATCTTTGCGAACGCCAAGTTTGGCTTTGCCGAAGATGCACTCCCGCTTCCCATTACTCTATACTATAACAAGTGTTAGTAAAAAAAGCGATACGCAGGCGAGCAGATACACGAGTGTTACCAATTGTAGGATGGTTGACTTATTGGAGGTTAGAAAAATGACCTTATTGAACGAGCGTACCTGGTTAAACACCATCAAGGCAAAGACGGCGTAGAGGCCCAAAATGATTAGCAGCGCGATCTTGATAAAAAGCACGAGACGTAAGCTTTGTATGGCCGGTAAAAGATCTATCATCCGTGTGGCTGCCTTTCTATAAGATCGAGTAATATATGGGTGATCCTGGCCGGTTGCGGTACTTTCTCAAACTCAAAGTTCTGTTTGATCGCTTCAGTCTGCATGAATACATCCCCGAAGTTGAAAAATGTCTGGAGAAATCCCTGCTGCGTATAATCAACGTCGGCTAAGTCCTGTATGCTAGTCACGGAGATATTTTTGTACATGACGTTTGAAAAGTCGGCGTCCAACACTTTCTTGTCGGTGACAATGCCGATATTGTAGAACCAGGTGACGAAATTAACCAGGCCGTATCCGAAGACGATTATATAGTAAAAGAGGAGAAGTACGACGATAATGCTCTGCGGAACGGCGGTAAGCCTGATTGCAAATGTGGAAAGAAGAGGCGGGATCAGAAGCGGTACAAAGAGGAGGAGTACAGTTATGACAACCCAGGGAATATTGGTGATCAGGTGGCGTCTCAGAAAAAGTTTGACGGTTTCATCCGGATCCTGGTCGCGGAAGCGGATACCGAGCGGGTTTTCGCAAAATGCCGCCAGAAACGGCAGGGACTTACCTGCCGGCCCCATCTCCTGAGACTGCGGGGGTGCTACTGCCGCCTTGTCCGCGCCGACCGCCGGGTTGGATGATTTTTCGGCCGGTGTTGAAACAAAAATATCAGGCATACAAATGGCGAAGTGCGTTGCCGCATTTCGTCTGCTGTATTATACCTCATCTTTTGTCGACCTGCAGCCTCCTGTGCTACTTGTGTTCGATATTGAAGAAGGCAAACCCATTTTGCGGGATAGAGAGGTAGCCGGGAGCCCGCAGGTTAAAGGCGGTTTTGAAGTCGATGCCCGGAATGTCCCGCTCTCCTTTATCTGTCTGGAAGATTACCTCATTTGTCTGGCCACTGCCTTCAGAGACTGTTACGCCGGAGACGCTCGAGACACCGCCGCCATATTTGTCCGAAACCTGGCGCAATTCATCCTGACTGTAGGGATTGCCCGGCCAGCAGTCTGTAGTAGTGGGGGAAACACGCTTTGTTTCGTCGGAGGAGCCGCCGTGAAAAAGGACATAGTAGGCGTTAATGAAGTCTGCCATGTCTGCTGACGTGAGCCAGGGATTGCTCCGGCCGCACTTGGCGCTCGAGACGCTGTAGCTTTGTGTATACCAGGCTTTATAAAACCAGGGCGAACCGGCGATTTTCTCATAGGCATTATCAGCAAAGTTAGATCCACCCTGCCCATCTGTTGTATCCCAGCCACTTGTAGTCAAATAACCCCCCGCCGTCGAGGAGAAGTAGGTGACGACCCCGTCAATAATCTGGCCCTTTGTGTCATCCACTGCCTGTTTCCACTCGGGTGGCGGATTAGCAGCCTTTGAAGCTAAATATACTTGACAACTCTCGGTTGCACAGATTGACTGCCCCTGCTGCTTGTAGCGATAGGCATAGGTTCTGGCGGCCACTGCCTGGGCTTTAAGAGCGTCCATGGGAAAGTTTGACGGCATCTCAGCAATGCCATAGAGGTACTGTGTTTCAAAGTCGATACTGCCGGCGCCGTCTACTTGAATACTTCCGCCGGTATCAGCATTGGAGACATCCTTGCCGTAGTAGGCTTTAAGGATGGCATGGTAATCTTGGCCACGGCTTGCCCGGCCAAAAGCACCATACTGGCTCATGCCTTTTCGGTGTGTATAAGCGCCAAACGAGAAGACGGCAAACGATCCTGCCGGGGCCGAATCACGAAATCCCTTTACCGATGCATTAATATCGTCTGCGAGGTCACTGTCTCCGATTGTCGCGGTGAATGAACCGCTTCTCGCATTGATAATGGCCTGCTGTTGAGACGAGAGATCGGCAATCTTTCCTGTTAGCGTTGCTTGGTAGGCTTTGGCACCGGTAATAATCTTGTCAAGTTTGGCTGTCTGCTCGTCAAGGCTTGCCTGTACGGAGGCGAGTTGCTGTTCTTCCTGGAGAAGCGCTTGTTTTCTCGCCTCAAGATCGGTGATGGAAAGCGCGATATTGGTAATGACTGATTTATCCTGATCTGTTTTTGCCCGCTGATAGGCAAGAATCTGGGTGATCTGCGAGGCATTGGCAGCGGAGAAAAAGATAAGCAGCGGTGAGTTGTAATAGCTCTTAATGTAGTAATCGCGGATTGTTGCATTGAGCAGTTTTTCTTTCTCGGCGAGATTTTTATAGCCGTTGTCGATCTCTTTTTTCTTGGTTGCTACGTCCTGCTCAATCATCCAGATGCGATTCTTGATATCCGTTACCTGTTGCTGCATTGATGCCACCTGTGACTCAAGCGGTTTGGTAGCAGAAACTGACATATCGAGCGCATGCTTCAGGTCATTAATCTGAGTTGTAATGTCTGCCAACTGGTCGGCGGCAACCGGCCGTGTGGTGTTAAGAACCACGGCGAGTAGAAAGAAGGCCGCAGACAGAGAGAGGAGCAATTTTTTGACGGGCATGAAAGTATTATAGCAAATAGCAGCGAGACATTTTCAAAGCGGGGAAAGTGTGGTACACTTTGAACTGCAATTCCCAAGAATACTATGGCTGTACGCAAACGCTTTTATAC
Organism: bacterium; assembly: GCA_021813005.1. Taxonomy (GTDB): domain Bacteria; phylum Patescibacteriota; class Microgenomatia; order Levybacterales; family UBA12049; genus JAKAMH01. The sequence goes on along the minus strand of JAKAMH010000032.1, from coordinate 240 downwards.
CAAACGAGACCAGGCTGCCTCCTCCTTTCCAGGATTTCCGACGTACGTTGAAAAGACCTCCCGGACGGGCAGACGGATTTTCCTTTTCCTCGTCGTCCTGCTGCTTTTGGCAGGTGCGGTGCTTGGCGGTTTATACTATCTGGGGATGTCCGGCGGTCAGAAGTTGTCATTTCTACCGTCCAAACCTACGCCGACCCTTATCCCCGAGACGCCAACACCCTCTCCCTCCCCGACGCTCTT
>JAKAMH010000031.1 GCA_021813005.1 bacterium | reverse complement strand
CTTAACTTTTCACTTTTAAATTTGAATTTTTAACTAGACTTATGAGTAGAAGCAGTAAAAAAGGACCTTATATTGATGAAAAGCTGATGCAGAAGGTGCAGAAGCAGAAATCCTCCGGAGAGCGCGGGGCAATCAAAACCTGGGCACGCGCTTCGCAAATTCCGCCGGATTTTGTCGGTCATACGTTTGCCATTCATAATGGTAAGACATTTACGAATGTATTGATTGTCGAGACGATGGTTGGACATCGTCTGGGTGAATTCTCACCGACCAGGACATTCAGAGGCCATGGCAAGATTGTTGCTCGTGAGATCTCAAAGACGTAAACGAAGTTAACGAGTTGCGAGTTAACGGGTTAAAAAGTTAGTAAGTTTATAAACTAAGAATATGCAAGTCAGAGCAGTACATAAAACGGTCAGAATCAGTCCCAGAAAGATGCGGCTTGTCGTGGACAGTCTGCGGGGTAAATCAGTGGAGCAGGCACTGGTGAGCCTTACTGTTATGCCGAAGCGGGCCGGTCTGCCAGTCGAGAAGACGCTCAAAAGCGCGCTTGCCAATGCAGTGAACAATGCCAAACTGGAGCGCGACAATCTGTTTATTGCGTCGATGACTGTGACCGGGGGGCAAGCCTTGAAGCGGTTTCGACCGTCCACCCGCGGCCGTGTCCATCCGTACAAGAAGCGGACGAGCCACCTGGAGATTGTGTTGGAGGAGAAAGGGGGACAGAAAATTCAGAGTGCAAAGTGAAAAATTAAAAATTACATAAGGAAAAATCTTTTATAAATCTTTTCCTTAACTTTTCACTTTCAAATTTGAATTTTTAACTAGACTTATGGGACAAAAAGTTAATCCACATGTATTTCGACTGAAGACGGTGCATACCTGGGATAGCCGATGGTTTAATGAGCGTGGCTACAAAGACATGGTTCTGGAGGACTTTCATCTGAGAAACGCGCTTATGCAACGGCTTCGCTCTGCCGGTGTGGCTAAAATCGAGCTGGAGCGCTCAATTAACAGTCTGAAGATCATTATCCATGTCTCACGTCCCGGTATCGTTATCGGTCGCGGCGGGTCAGGACTTGAAGAGCTGAAGAAATTTATTGCCAAGTTTTTCGAAGCGGAACGAACAGACCACAGCGCGCCGAAGCTGGATATCCTGGTTGAGCCCGTGAAGGAACCCAACCTTGATGCGTACTTAGTGGCAGTCAGTATCGGGGATCAGCTTATACGGCGTCTCCCCTATAAGCGGGTACTCGCTACCACCTCCGACCGGGTGATGGCAGCCGGGGCTAAGGGTGTTCGTATCATGCTCTCAGGGCGCATCGCCGGGTCTGAGATCGGCCGGCGGGAGAAGATTCAAAAGGGTACGGTTCCGCTCTCGACTATCCGGGAAGCGATACACTACGCCCAGGTGCCGGCACTGACCAAAAAAGGGTATATCGGTGTCAAAGTTTGGATCAATAAGGAGGAGGATAAATAGTTTACAGTGGAAAGTGCAAAATGAAAGTTGCACAAAGAATTTTTCACTTTTAACTTTAAACTTTTAACTATTATATGTTGACACCAAGACGAACAAAATATCGAAAACAGATGCGCGGTGTCATGCGAGGCGTGGCACATCGTGGCGTCAAACTGTCTTTTGGAGAGTACGGACTGGCGACGGAAGACATGGGTTGGATCACCAGTCGGCAGATTGAGGCGGCGAGACGGGCTATCACACACTACACGCAGCGCGGCGGCAAGATCTGGATCAGGGTGTTTCCCGACAAGCCGATCACTAAGAAACCGCCTGAGGTGAGAATGGGTGGCGGCAAAGGTGACATTCACGAGTATGTGGCGCCGGTTAAGCCGGGACGAATGTTATTTGAAATGGCCGGTGTGCCGCGGGAAGTGGCTGTCGAGGCCCTCCGTCTGGCCTCACACAAGATGCCTGTCAAGACACGTTTGGTCACGAAGGGAAGATAATGAAAACACGTGAAATAAAAGATTTACATACCAAAAATGCCAACGAGCTGCGGACGATGATCCGCGACGCCAAGCAGAAATATATGACGATGAAGCTTGATCATAGTCTGCACAAGCTAAAAAACACCAGCGATTTGGCTAAGCTACGGCGTGCCATGGCAAAGATGCAGACCGTCTTAGGCGAACAGTCGGCGGAGACGCGAGAGGAGGTCACCAATGGCTAAAGTGTTTACCGGAAAGGTAATCTCAGATAAAATGACAAACACCGTTGTGGTGTCGGTGACAAGCCGTAAACCGCATCCGATGTACAGAAAGTTACTGAAAAGAAGCAAGCATTTTAAGGCTGATACGGCAGGTAAAGAGGTGAAAGTGGGAGATACAGTCAAGCTGGCGGAAACAAGAAGGATCTCTAAAGACAAATACTTCAAAGTGGTTGAAATTATCAGGGAGGAGAAATAGCTGTGATACAAAGTCGAAGTATACTAAATGTAGCAGACAATACAGGGGCAAAATCGCTGATTGTGATCCAGGTTATGGGTGGCTCGCGTCATAAGTTTGGACATATCGGGGACATCGTCAACGCAGTCGTTAAGCAGGCAATTCCCAACGGCCAGGTCAAAGAGAGCGAGATGGTAAAGGCGGTTATTGTGAGAACGCGCAAGGAGCGGCGGCGCAAAGACGGCTCGTATGTACGTTTCTCGGACAACGCGGCTGTAATTATTGATAACCTGAAAGATAAGAATCCGAGAGGAACGCGTATCTTCGGACCAATTGCCAGAGAAGTCAGAGACAGCGGCTTTATGCGGATTGCCAGTATGGCGCCTGAGGTCGTCTAGACACGAATGTATACGAATGGGAGATTACTCCAAATGTATCCGAATATAGAGTAATTCATTCGCAATGATAGTACATTTGGACTATTACAGTTCGGAAATATAAGGATTATGAAACTAAGAAAAGGAGACGAGGTAAAAATCGTTAAAGGCAAAGAAGCCGGCAAGACCGGAAAGATCACCCGTGTGCTGACCAAGGAACACAAGGTGCTGGTGGAGGGGTTGAATCAATATAAACGGCACGTCAAAGCTCGTATGCAGGGGCAGCAGTCGGAAATCGTGACGATCACCAAACCGTTGCCCGTGGCGAACGTCGCGTTGCTTTGCCCGAAGTGTAAGGAACAGACCCGGATTGGCTACCGGACGGGGGGGGAAGAGAAAGTACGGATTTGCCGGAAATGCGAGGGAGAAGTATGAACAAGTTACAAACGCAGTATAAGACAGAGTTTGCGAGGAAGTTGCAGGAAAGACTGGGAGTCAGTAACGTCATGGCTGTGCCAAGGCTGACAAAAATTGTTGTTAACATGGGAGTCAAGGATGCAGTAGCAGACAAGAAAAATATCGAGCGTATGGCGGAAGTGATGGGGAAAATCACCGGTCAAAAGCCCCGCGTCGCCAAGTCAAAAAAATCAATTGCTGCTTTCAAATTGCGTGAGGGAGACCCGATCGGGGTGGTCGTCACACTTCGCGGGAAGCGGATGTATGATTTTTATGAAAAACTTGTCACTGTCGTTCTTCCCCGCCTGAAGGATTTTCACGGGGTACCGCATACGAGTTTTGACGGACGGGGCAACTACACACTCGGACTGCCCGAGCATTCTGTCTTTCCTGAGATTGATATTGCGGGTGTCGAGCGGATCCAGGGTCTGGAGATTGTGATGGTGACGACGGGACGGACAAATGAGGCAGGGCGGGCACTGCTTGAGATAATGGGTATGCCGTTTGCCAAAAAAGGACAGTCTGCGCCCAGAGGCTGAGAATATGGTATAATCGTGCGTGCACGAAAGTAAATTAAAAGTACACCTGCCTGACGGCAGGCAGGAAGTGAAAGGTTAAAAGTTACACAAGGAATTACAATTATTTTTAATTTTCCATTTTTAATTGTAAATTTGACTGAAGGAACATATGGCAAAAACATCAGACATAGTTAAATTTAAGAGAAAGCAGAAGTTTGCGGTCCGCCAGGTCAACCGCTGCAGTATCTGTGGCCGGTCCCGTGGTTACCTGCGTCGTTTTGGCCTCTGCCGACTGTGTTTTCGTGAGCGGGCAGTCAAGGGTGAGTTGCCCGGTGTCATAAAAGCCAGCTGGTAAGAAGAGATGAGAGATAAAGGATGAGAGATAAATAGATTTTTGTTTGCAGTTAAAAAATTATGAATTATAGCATTGGGGACTTTATCATTCGAATTAAAAATGCCGCTATGGCTCACCGGCCGGAAGCGGTCATTCCCTACACAAGGGTAACACTGGCGATTGGGGAAGTGCTTGTCAAAGAGGGGTTTCTCTCAAGTGTCAAGCAGGAGACACGGGACGGTCATAAGGTGATTGTGGCCGAAATTCGCTATGTCAGGCGCAAACCTGTCCTATCAAATGTGTCCGTCGTCTCAAAGCCATCACTGCGCGAGTATGTGGGCGCCCAGGAAATCCTTAAGCACCAGGGACGTTCCATAACAACTGTTCTTTCGACCAATAAAGGAGTCATGACAGGGCGGGAAGCCCACAAGAAAGGAGTTGGCGGGGAGCTACTTTTTAAAGTCTGGTGATACGAATACATCCGAATGGGAGATTACTCCGAAGATATCCGAATATAGAGTAATTCATTCAAAAGAAGGATTCATGCGGGCGATTATAATTCGGGTAAATTAGAATTTATATGTCAAAAATAGGCAAGATGCCAATCATAGTAAAGAACAATATACAGGTTGCAGTGGAGGAAAATCGGGTCACGGTAACCGGTACGAAAGGCTCGGGGACATACAAAATTCCGGAGGGAATAACCGTATCTATGGACGAGGGGAAGCTTGTCGTCAAGCAGGCGCGTGAGAATGATCCTGAAACGGTAGCGCTTTTCGGATTGACCCGGGCAAATCTGGCTAACCTCGTCAAGGGTGTCGACAGTGGTTTCGAGAAGAAACTGGAGCTGACAGGCGTCGGATACCGGGCACAGATGCAAGGGGCAGACCTCGTGCTGTCTCTTGGCTTCTCGCATCCGGTGAAATTTGCCCCGAAACCGGGAATACAGATCACAGTCGCGGATAACGTCATCACCGTCTCAGGTATGGATAAAATGCTTGTCGGGGAGATGGCAGCCAATATCCGGGCAGTCAAACCGCCGGAACCATATAAAGGTAAAGGCATCCATTACGCCGGAGAGTATATCCGCCGCAAGGCCGGAAAAGCAGCCAAGGCAGTTGGCGGAGCAGGAGCTAAATAAGATGAATAATACAAGTATGAAAAGACAAATGAGGACAAGGCGGCGCCTGCGGGCAACGGCTGACAGGCCGAGGCTCACTGTGTTTCGCTCAAATAAGTTTCTCTATGCCCAGATCATTGATGATAAGGTCGGTAAGACACTCCTTGGTGCATCGGAGAAACAGCTTAAGGCAGGAGAAAAGACGACAAAGATTGAGCGGGCAAAAGCGCTTGGAATTATGCTTGCCGGTGAGGCTGTAAAGAAAAAAATAATAGAAGTCGTCTTTGATAAGGGACGATATGCTTACCACGGACGGGTGAAGGCGCTCGCCGAGGGTGCACGGGAAGGGGGGCTGGCGTTTTAATGGCATACACACCGCGTGACCAGCAGAAATCAGAGTTTGAAGAGAAGGTTGTCCAGATCAGCCGTGTCTCCAAGAAAACCAAGGGCGGCAACAAGATAGGCTTCTCGGCTCTGGCCGTCGTGGGAGATGGAAAAGGCAAGGTGGGCGTAGGACTTGGTAAAGCCCCTGACGTCTCGGCTGCCATCAGGAAAGGAATTGCGCTGGCCAAAAAACACATGTTGACCGTCCCGCTAACCGAGCATGGATCTATTCCATTCCGCATCGACATCAAACTTGGCGCGGCCAAAGTCATGCTGAAACCGGCGCCTCCGGGATCGGGAATTATTGCGGGTGGTGCGGTCCGCAGCGTTGTCTCGGCTGCCGGAATCAAGAATATTTCATCCAAGGTGCTGGGCAGCGATAACAAGGCGAGCAATGTCTATGCGGCGCTCGAAGCACTGCGGCGCCTCAGTGACAGGCAAAAAAATCAAGACAACAGGAAGCAGGAGGCAAAATAATATGCAAACCGTAACCAACTTACCAAAAATCACAACCAAGAGTAAGCGGCGCGTCGGACAGGGCCACGGATCGGGACGGGTCAAGACGTCAGGCAGGGGGACCAAGGGGCAGAAGGCTCGGACTAATATCCCGCTTCGTTTTGAAGGTGGAGCACTCCCGCTTATCAAGCGCTTGCCGTTCATCCGGGGAAAGGGAAAGAACAAGTCTTTTAAAGCAAGACCTGTTATTATAGATAGTGCCCTGCTTCGCGTGTTTGAAAAAGGGGCTGTCGTGGACGCGGCCAGTCTGGTTGCGAAAAAAATTGTTTCTGAAAAAGAAGCGGTACGGGGTGTGAAGATTGTTGGGTCAGCCAAACTTGAAGTGGCACTGACCGTCAGGACACAGGTGACGAAATCCGCGGCTGAAGCTATCGAGAAAGCCGGAGGAAATATCCAGTAAGCGTTCATGAATAACTTTTTTTCCGTACTACGAAATAGTTATAAAACTCCAGAAGTACGTCAAAAAATACTTTTCACTCTTCTCATATTCTTAATTTTCCGTTTTTTTGCCCATGTGCCCGTCTCAGGTGTTAACGTCGCGCAACTTAAGAACCTCTTCTCAAGCAATCAGTTTTTTGGGCTGCTTGATATATTTTCCGGCGGTACCCTTGCCAACTTCTCCATCATGGCGCTGGGGCTGAATCCCTTCATTAATGCTTCAATTATCCTGCAGCTTTTGACTATGGTCTTTCCCAAGCTGGAAGAACTTTCCAAAGAAGGTGAGGCAGGTCAGCGCAAGATCAATCAATACACCCGCTATCTGACGATACCGCTGGCGGTACTACAGGCGTTTGGCATGTACGCCCTGCTTCGCAGTCAGAACATCATTACGACGCTTCCCCTGCTCCCGCTTCTGGCATTTATCGCCACGATGGTGGCAGGCACCATGCTCCTGGTCTGGATGGGTGAGCTGATCACGGAAAAAGGTGTCGGTAACGGCATCTCAATCCTGATTTTTGCCGGCATTGTCGGGCGTTTGCCGTCCATGCTCGGACAGACAGCCTCCACAACCACTGCGCAAAACGGCATAAACCTGCTGATATTTTTGGCACTTGGTCTGGCAGTCATCGTCTCGATCATCGTTATCAATGAGGCAACCCGGCAGATCACCGTCTTCTACGCCCGGCGGGTGCGCGGTAACCGGATGACCGGCGGCCAGCAGACCCACCTGCCGCTTCGCCTCAATCAAGCAGGTGTCATCCCGATCATCTTTGCCGTCTCTATCGTGTTACTGCCGTCACTTATGGCCAACTTCTTTCAGGCACTCAAAAATCCGTTCTTCAGTAATATAGGCCAGACACTGACTCTCTGGTTCAATCCGAATGGCTATGCCTATAATGTAACTTACTTCCTGCTGGTTGTCGTCTTTACCTTCTTCTATACGGCAGTCGTTTTCAACCCGGGCAAGATCTCAGAGGAGATTCAGAAGGCCGGCGGATTCATCCCGGGTGTCCGGCCGGGTAAGCCGACAGCAACTTATTTAAGTTATATTATGACGCGTATCACGTTGGTCGGGGCGCTTTTTCTGGGTATTATTGCCATTTTCCCGTCCATTGCCCGCGCCGCAACGGGGCTGCAGAATCTATTGCTGGGTGGTACCGGTATCCTCATCGTCGTCCAGGTCGTTTTGGAGACATTTAAGGCAATTGAGGCCAATCTTGTCATGCGAAATTATGAAGGGTTTCTCAGTCAGTAAAGAAAGGAGGAGAAGATGAAACTAATAGTCATTGGTATACAGGGTGCCGGAAAATCAACACAGGGCAATCTCCTGCACGAAAAGTTGGGTGTTCCCTACCTCTCAACCGGACATATATTTAGACAAATTGCCAAGGAACACACCCCGCTTGGCCGCTATATCAAAGAAGTGATGAATGCGGGCTATTTGATACCTGATAAAAAAACGCTTGAGATTGTTTCCGAATACCTGCACCGGCCGGAGTATGAAAAAGGCTACATTCTGGACGGTTTCCCACGCACACCCGCTCAGGCGGAAGCGTTTGAAAACGGTATCGATAAAGTGGTGTATCTTCGGGTTTCGGATAAGGAAGCGCTTTGGCGGCTCGCCTACCGTTCAGGTGCCAACGGTGAGACGAGGGAGGATGAGACGCTGGCGGCGATCAAAAAGCGCATTGAGCTTTTTCACAAATTCACCGAGCCGGTGCTTGAGTTTTACAGAAAGAAAGGTGTGCTGATTGAAATTGACGGCGAACAGTCAATTGAGGAGATTCATAAAGAGATCACACAGAAACTGCAATGAGTACCGAAGGTAAAGGATATGTCATTGCAATTGACGGACCGGTTGCAGCCGGAAAAGGCACGGTTGCGAAACGGCTTGCTCAAGATCTGCACGGCTTCAATTTACAAACAGGAGCAACCTATAGAGCCTTAGCGCTTGCCTGTAAAGAGCATGGTGTAAGCTTTCGTGATCCGGAGAACGTCCTTGGTGTCCTGTCTCAGATTACCATTTTTCTTGATGATACGGGTGTTTATCTGGGTGGCAAGGATGTTACAAGTGAAATCAAGGTGAGTGATATTTCAAAAGGCTCATCTGATGTGTCCGTCTTCCCTGAAGTACGGAAAAGAATGGTGGCTCTGCAGCAGGAGATTGGTCAAGCACATATTAGGCAAGGAAAAATTGTTATTGCCGAGGGGCGGGATATTGGTACGCGAGTCTTTCCGGAATCACCTGTAAAGATCTTTTTAACTGCATCAGCTGAGATACGGGCACAAAGAAGACTTGAACAGCTTAGTGAGAGAGGAGAGCAAAAAGACTATCAGCAGGTTTTGGCTGAAGTCCGTGAACGTGACCGGCAGGATCAGGAGCGGGAAACGGACCCCTTGGTAACTGAGCCGGAAAAATACGGATACACGGTTGTTGATAGTACGCTGATGACAGAAAGTGAGACAGTGAAGAAAATAGAACAAATACTAAAGAAAGCAAATTTATATGATCAACATAAAAACACCCGATGAAATACAAATCATGCAAAAAGGTGGGCATATGCTCGCCGAGACGCTTTTTGCCGTCTTAAAAGAAGTGAAACCGGGTGTGTCTGAGCTTGAGATAGACAAGATGGCGGAGGAGAAAATACGTAGTCTTGGCGGCGAGCCGGGGTTTAAAAAAGTGCCCGGCTACCACCATACCATCTGCATCTCGACCAATGATGTCGTCGTACATGGTATCCCGACAGGGTATCGTTTCCAGGCAGGCGACGTCGTGGGT
>JAKAMH010000030.1 GCA_021813005.1 bacterium | reverse complement strand
AAAACGATTACACTTAGTGTCGATAAGATTGATTTTGCAAGTCATTCGACATCAACAGGCGGTACAGCTTACACGGTACAGGCAGACTTCCCGGATAATCTCAACTACCGCTACAGAATTGGTATGAATGGCAATGCGGAAATTACAACGAATCAAAAGAATAATGTTCTTACCATACCGCTTGCCTCACTTGTACAAAATCATTTTGTCTATGTCAAAGCAGGGACAGGGTTTATTAAGAAGAGTATAACCACAGGCGTCTCAAGCGACACTGAGATTGAAGTCATCGCCGGACTGAATTTGGGAGATGAAGTTGCTCTTCAGCCAACCGAAGCCGCTAAGCAAGTCGTCAAGAAATAAACATTCATGAAGCAAACTGAAGTGATCGCTCTCACCAATATCCGGAAAGATTTTGTTAGTGGTGACGTTACCACGCCTGTGCTTCGAGGAATTTCCCTGTCTGTAAAACAAGGGGAGTTTATCTCTATTACCGGTCCTTCAGGCAGTGGAAAATCAACCCTGCTCTATATCTTAGGACTCCTTGATACTGCGACGAGCGGGAAATATACTCTTAACGGTAATGACGTAACCAAACTTTCGGAGGATGCCCAAGCCCGCTACAGGAATCGTGAGATCGGCTTCGTCTTCCAGTCGTTCAACCTGCTACAGCGTACCTCAGTTTTGGAAAATGTTGTCCTGCCTTCTATCTACTCCGGCATGAAGCAAAGAGAGAGGGAAGAGAAAGCCAGCGGTCTGCTGGTGCAGGTCGGGCTTGGTGATCAGCTGAACAAACGTCCTACTCAGCTTTCCGGTGGTCAACAACAACGGGTGGCAATTGCCCGCTCTCTCATGAACGACCCGGCACTCATCCTCGCAGATGAACCGACTGGTAACCTCGATTCAAAATCCGGACAGGATGTGATTGATATCATAAAAAAACTCAACAAGGCAGGCAAGACAATTATCGTAATTACGCATGATATGGATATCGCGAGTCAGGCAAATCGTATCATTAAAATTTTGGACGGAAGGATTACCGAAAGTGGAAGTTAAAGAGCTTTTTCTTTTGTCTATCCATGCTTTACGGGCCAACAAGCTTCGATCCGGCCTGACGACACTGGGAATTATTATCGGAGTTTTCGCCGTCATCCTGCTTGTCTCAATTGGATCCGGCCTGCAGAAATATATCACAGACCAGATATCAGGCCTCGGCTCTAATTTGATTTTTGTTATTCCCGGTTCTCCCGGAGCCGAAGGTCGAGGGCCGGGGGGAGTAACTGTGAACAGGTTGACGCTTTCCGATGCCAGACTGGTAGGTACCAGGCTGTCCGCACTGGCCAAAGTAGCCCCAGTCCTCCAGAGCAGCACTGATTTAAAAAACAAAGGTCTAAATGACAGGCGGGCGACGATCACCGGCACGTCAGCGAATTATCCAGATATAGTAAAAATTACTTTGGCGTCCGGAACATTCTTTAATCAGGCGCAGGAACGCTCGAGCGCCAGAGTAGCGGTGATAGGACAAACTGTGGCTGAAAAACTATTTCCTGAAGAGGATTCCATCGGACAATACATGATGATTTCAGGTGCGCGGTATACGGTTGTTGGTATACTCCAGAGAAGAGGATCTGTGTTTGGAGTGGACCAGGATAATGTGGCTGTTATACCAATCGGCAGCGCCCAGCGCTTATTTGGAGTCACAAACATCAGCACAATCTACGTCTCAGCCAACAACTTCTCTTATATAGAATACATTGAGCAGCAAATAAAAGACACTTTACTTAGACGACTTAGTACAAATGATTTCACTGTTCAAACACAGCAGCAAGCACTTTCAACAATCAATAATATAACTGGTATTCTGACTATTGCTCTAGGGGGAATAGCGGCGATATCGCTTTTGGTCGGAGGTATTGGTGTAATGAATATTATGCTTGTCTCGGTTACCGAGCGAACACGGGAAATAGGCCTTCGGAAAGCACTGGGGGCCAGAAGAGACGATATCCTCAAACAATTCCTGCTCGAGGCAGTTATGCTCTCATTAGTGGGCGGGATTATTGGGATACTCTTGGGCCTGTCAGCTTCATATATCCTGGCGAAATTTTTTGTTTCCGAGGTGACGGCTTGGTCTGTATTGCTGGCTTTTCTTTTTTCAGTTGCCGTAGGTGTGATCTTTGGTATTGCGCCTGCTTTACGAGCTGCGAAACTTTCGCCTCTTGAGGCACTTCGCTATGAGTAGTTGCAGATATCCTCCTCAGCTATTTTTCAGATTACAACGATAATATGTTCTGCCTGCCCGGCAGTTTTGCTACTTGGATGGTTGGTGACCGCGTCTTACACCTAACCGTATGTTTGCATTGAACATGTCTTTTGGATACAATGACTATTGGCCGACAAGGACAGGCTGTGGGAGAGCCGTATGGAAGGTATAAAAAAAAATTTAAAAAAAATCCTCACTTCTTACAGGAAACTCCCTGATAAGAAACAGTATATTGAGTTTTTTACCGCACTCTTATCTGTACCGGTACTCCTGACAGTAATCCTGATCAATCTTAATAATCTAAATCCCAAAAAAGTTGCGCCATTACCAAACCAGAACAAGACTATTATCGTCTCGCTTCCCCCACTTAACCAACCGACAACTACCCGCTCAAGTACTTCTCAAGCAACACCGACACAATGTAATAGGAATCTGGATCCGGTAACCATTGGCTCACCGAGTGAGAATGAAACAGTTACGGAAAACCCCGTATCGGTCATTATTTCCTATGATCAACAGGATTACTGTGCGGTAGTGTGGTCCTACCGGATAAATGGGGGATCATGGTCGGATTATGGTAATGATTCACTCAGTCTATACAACCTACCTCAGGGGCAGATTAAGCTTGAACTTCGGGTAAAGAGCGTAGTTACAGGACAAAACAGCGTGATCACACGCAATTTTATTTATAAAGGATCAGCAACAGCCATTCCTGTCACAGCCTCTCCGACACCCGCTACCGGTTCTGCGTCCTTCCAATAACTGGACGTATAACCTTTCTGTCCAGGCCTATTTACCGATAGATGAAATCTCATTTTGTGACCATAATAAAGTTTTTAATAGGTTGGCCGCTTGCTATCGTCGCGCTTTATTATATTTATACTATAGTTTCCCCACAGACTCCGGAAATTATTCCCCATCTCCATGACATGCATTTTAGTTTACTCTTGCTTGGGATATTCTGCTTTGTCGGGTTTTATGTAACAAGAGGATTTATCTGGTTTCAGATCCTCAGATATTATTCTTACGAAATTCCATTTCGCGAATCACTTTTTCTCTGGGCTTTTTCTGAACTCAAGCGCTATATTCCCGGCAATATCTGGTCATTTCTTGGCAGGAGCGTTCTGTTTCATGAGCGGGGAGTTGCCAAAAACCACCTCGCTACTTCATTCGTGGTTGAAGCGCAGGTATTTGTCCTCAGCGGATTACTCATTTCCCTCCTGACTCTTTCCTTTGTGTTCAAACAATACCATATCTACGGAGGTAGCCTCATATCTCTTCTCGTTGTTGGTGTAGTTGTCTCAGTCTGCCTTTTCTTTGCCGGAAACAAGTTTGTTTTGCCCCGACTTCCGGGGCGGATGTCAAGAGTGCTCTCACATGTTTTACCCCCTTTTTCATTCAGACAGAATTCCAGTCTTCTTCTCATCAGTGTTTTGGCTTTACTTTTTTTTGGCATCGGAAATTTTTTTGTTGCCTCCTCACTCTTCCTGTTGCCGGTAAATCTTGTCTGGATGATAAGTGGCTTTTTTGTCCTGGCATTTATCGCGGGATACTTATCCATTATTGCTCCAACCGGTCTTGGCGTCAGGGAAGGCTTGATAATCATTCTTCTCAAGAACTTCGTCAATACAGGTTTGGCAGGCTTTCTCTCTCTTTTCACCCGAGTTATTCTGATGGGCAGTGAGGCTATTTTTTTACTTTCTTCCTATCTACTCTACCGTTTACGAGGATCACTACTTCTGAGCAGGTTCTCTACCATTTTTGTCAGACAGAAATACCTCTGGTACGTCCTGTCTGCCATGTTTATCTTTATAGGCTATTTTACCGCAGCCAGTTTTTCCCGTTTTGACAATTTTTATACCGGCCGTTTTGACCTTGGGAACATGGCGCAAACTGTCTGGAACACCTTGCACGGGCGGTTCTTTCTTTTCTCGAATCCAAACGGAGCAGGGGAGATATCCCGTCTTGCCTTTCATGCCGATGTTTTTCTCGTCCTTTTGGCACCTTTTTACGCGCTCTGGCAAAGTCCCAAGCTGCTTCTCCTCATACAGGCAGTCGTTGTCGGAGCGGGTGCATTTTTTGTTTATCTTATAGCATTGAAAGAGATCAAAAATAAACAACTGGCAGTTTTACTAAGTTTGGCCTACCTTCTCAATCCCGCTCTTGAGAGGGCAACGCTTTATGATTTCCATGCCGTGACACTCGCGACCACACTCCTTCTCGGAACCTTCTATTTCATGCGCACGCGGCGCTACGTATACTTCTTCCTTTTGGCTGTGCTTTCGGGGATCACCAAAGAGCAGGTCTGGGTCATCATCTCCTTTTTTGGCATATATATCGCTTTTATACAAAAGAAGTATCTGCTGGGAGTAGTAACTAGTCTCCTGTCTGCCTTTTTGTTTTACCTACTTGTCTGGCAGGTAATTCCGCATTTTCTTGGTTCTCAGCACTTTGCACTTTCCTACTTTTCCGATTTCGGTGATGGTCCCACCAGTATTGTGAAAAACCTCTTCTTTTCACCCGTTAAGATATTAAGTATAGTGTTTGAGAAAAGTCGACTTCTCTATCTCAACCAGCTCCTCTTACCACTTGGCTACCTGCCTCTCTTATCTCCTTTCTCCCTGCTGTTTGCTCTGCCGGATATGTTGATAAATCTGCTGAGCAGCAATGCGCAACTTCATCAGATATACTACCAGTATACCTCTACCTTGACGCCATTTTTCCTAATTTCGACAATTTTAGCAATCTCTTGGATAGAAAGAAGACTTCCTCCCAAGCTCCAGATCATATTACCTCTCTATCTTGTTGGGTGCATAGTGCTGGGTGCTTACCTCTACAGTCCCCTGCCGGGAGCCCATGGAGCAAATCTTGATATGTTCATCCACCCGGTAGTAAACAGCCGGACCATTGACAGCTATTTAACGCATATTCCGGAGGAGGAAAGTGTGACGGCAACTAATAATCTTGGTTCTCATATTACCAACAGACGCTATGTTTACGCTGTGCCGGTAAATATGCATAAATCGGATAGAGTACTCTTCTTACTTAATAACTCAAACACCCAGCCCTCTCTGCCGGCGCTCTCACAGATGGTGCTAGCCTTAAAGAAGGATCCTCGGTATAAATTGGACTTCAAATCCGGAGATTTTATCGCCTTCAGAAGAATTTCGAGCCAATGAAGCTTCCGCCGTCGATGCCCGGATTTGCCTTCCGAAGAGAGCAGATACGATTTACGCAAAACCTATCAGTCTGATCCGCCGGCTGGCAGGGCTGACAGGTAGATCCTTCTCCCTGCGCCGCAGGGAGAAGGGTGACAAAAAGTGCGTAAGTCGTCTAGACACATTGTAAATCATTTCGTCTATAGCTAAGATATAAGCATGCCTGTAAAAGTGGTTAAGGCAACCGGTGAAGTTGCGGATTTTGACGAAGCAAAAGTGGCCAATTCCATTCGCCGTGCCGGTATCCCGGACGGACTGCAACAGGCAGTATTAAGGCATGTAAAAGACAAGCTATACAATGAGATAAGTACGGCAGAGATTTATCACCACATCTCTGAGTTTTTGGGAAAGTCATCCGTGCCATTTGCTAAATCCCGTTACAGTTTGAAACAGGCGATTATGCTCCTTGGCCCCACCGGATATCCGTTCGAAGACTTCGTTGCCAAGCTACTCGAGGCGCTTGGGTATGATACAAAAGTCCGCCAGATCTTAAACGGCGCATGTATCACTCATGAAATAGACATCATCGCCCATAAACACGGCTTAACAGCCATGATTGAGGCAAAGTTTCACAACAGTCCGGGTACACGGTCTGAGGTACATGTACCCATGTATACAAAAGCCCGTTTTGATGACATCAAGGATAGGTATGGGCTCGACCAGGCCTGGGTAGTGACCAATACCAAAACGACAAAAGATGCAAATGCATTTGCTCAGTGCGCCAATATGCGTGTTATCAGCTGGAGCTACCCTGAGGGGGAAGGGTTGCGAGACCTAATTGAGCAGTCCGGATTGCATCCAATCACCATGATCACCACCCTCACACTGTCTCAGAAAATGAAACTTCTCGAGGATCATTTAACACTTTGCAAAGATCTCTGGGACAACAAATCTCGACTTGATACCTTAGACATGACCGAGGAACAGAAAAAAAGAACACTCGAAGAACTTGCATTTATTTGCAATACAGAACCTGCAATTACTGCCAGCGTTGATAATTTTTCCGGTCAATCACCCCTGCAGCCGCCAGTCTGAAAGCATTTTCTGTCGCTCGTACTTGTCTGCCATATAGCCGTTAGGCATAGTTGTCAGTTTGTCCGCGTAGAGCAGAAACCCGTTTCGGATCGTGTGATCTCCGTACTTTTGATTGAGCGCATCGATTGCCCGCACTACCCGTTCCTGTTTTTTTTCCTCAGGCAGTAAAGCAAGAGGAAGGGAAGCCGTATCCATGAGATTGCCGACCCAAATATGTATTTGCCTCGCGTATCCGGTGGAGAGCAGATCTTGATCGATAGAGGCAAGAGATAGATAAAAAATATCCCGGCCCGTATCAAACGGAGTGCGGCAGGTGTGGCGGCCACGGATATCATAGCTGCCCCGAAGCGAGATACCGACAGTCCGTGCCTTTTTAGCAAGACGCCGAAGTTTGAGCGCAATTTCCTCACAAAGCTCATAAATGTTCTGCAAAATTCGGCGCCTGCTGTATTCATTCTGAGGGAGGCAGTAGTTTCGGCCCACAGACTTTACCTCGTCAACGGAGGTATAGGGATGAACAATTCCCTCATCTATTCCGCGGCCTATCTTCCACAAGAAATCTCCCTCCACCGCCCCAAACTCCGCCATAAGGGCCTCGACGGGGGCCTGGCGAAGTTGCAGCAGCGTATAGATGCCCATGCCCCATAATCTTACTTTAATTCGCTCACCAATACCGCAGATATCCGTAAGTGCCACCTCTTTATACACAGCCGTCATATTCTCCCGCGAGATGACACATACTCCGTCAGGCTTTCTCATCCCTGAGGCAAGTTTGGCAAGTAATTTATTATGCGAAATTCCGACTGAGACGGTGATAGAGGAGCCAATCTCGGATCGGATGCGCTCTTTGATGTGGGAGATAAGACGCTCTACACCCCCAAACAGATGAGCTGTCTTAGTCACATCCATAAATAACTCGTCTATGGAAAATACCTCAACGAACGGAGAATAATCCTTACATATGGCGATAAATTGCTTGCTTACCTCCCAGTATTTTGTAAAGTCGGCCGGGACAAAGACTACTGCCGGACAAAGACGGAGGGCATCAAATGTACGCGTGCCGGTTTTTATGCCGAAACGCTTTGCCTCACGGCTGGCTGCGATGATACACGTCCTGCCGTTTGTCGCTGTAACCCCGATTGGTTTACCCCGAAAGTGCGGCGCATATTGCTGTTCAACACTGGCAAAAAATGAATCAAAATCTATGTGCAGAATCGTTCGGGGCATAGGATAAGAATACGCGAATATTTTACGAACATCAAGTAGACAAAACGGTACTTTCTATACCATTTACAGACCACTGCCATTTTGACCCGCTTCCCGGCAATAAGCAGCAGTAGGTCAACGGGTTAGGAGGCGAAATTTTGACTAAGTTGCCCTGCCTGTTTGATGAGGACAGCCTAAGTTGATACCGGCAAAATATCTACAGCTTGCCAGGCCGGCTAATTTTGCTTAAAATGAGGGTATTGCCTTTCAGTTCCCGCTCAGGGTCAGGCTGAAAAAACTAAAAGCATGAAAAAAATTCTCTTGGGGATCTTTGTGGTAATCGGAGTTTTTAGCGGCTTATTTGCAGCCTTTACGCCAGAGGGCAAAGCCACGCTAAACCAACTGCTTTATTATTATCCATGCTCCAGTCCAGTCGAGTATTCAATCGGCTCCGTTGATGCGCGCTTTAATATCACGCGAGCACAAGTTTTGGCTGATCTTAAGCAAGCCGCGGCAATCTGGAACATGGCTGAAGGGAAAACACTTCTCGTATACAATCCACAAGGCCAGCTTTTGGTGAACATGGTCTATGACGAACGTCAGTCTCTCGACACTTCCATAAGTAGCCTGGAACAATCTGTTTCACAAGACAGATCTAATCTCCAACCTGAGATTGCCCAGTATAAGCAACTGTCAAGTGATTTTGAGACAAAGCTGCAAAATCTTAATCAGCAAATCGAGTACTGGAATAATCGGGGAGGAGCGCCGCCGGACGAGTTTGCCAAATTGACGGAGGAGCAAAAACAGTTACAGGAAGAGGCAGACAAGCTGAACACCTTGGCAAAGAACCTCAATCAATCGTCCAATAACTACAACTTTAAAGTGGGGCAGCTTAACTCTACTATTAACTCATTCAATCAGACATTGGCACAAAAGCCTGAGGAAGGTGTCTTTGATCCAAGCAGAAATGAAATAGACATTTATTTTGATAACAGTAA
Organism: bacterium; assembly: GCA_021813005.1. GTDB lineage: Bacteria > Patescibacteriota > Microgenomatia > Levybacterales > UBA12049 > JAKAMH01. Next base: position 857 of record JAKAMH010000030.1, on the reverse strand, counting down.
CCGGGAACTTATCCATACCATGGCACATGAGATGGGACATGCTCTGGGGCTTAACCATAACAGTGGACAGACCTCTATCATGAACCCACGGACTAATGAATCAACTACGGCATCACTTCAAGACATTCAGGCTATTCAGCTGCAATGCCAGAGGGAAAGCAGATGGGAAATATTTATCTCACGTTTACAAAATATCGCCAGATTACTTAGCTCACAGGTAGCGAAATGAGCGAAAAATCACTTCGACACAATTGGCCTTTTTGATTTGCTACGGATATTTTCGTATCCTCGACCTGCTTCATTAAATCTTATGTAAACGACCAAACTTCTTCTTATTTGAATAATTCCTTTTTATCAATACCTGCTTGTTTTAGAATTGAGCCAAGTGTTCCCGGCTTCAAGTCTTTATTGTGCATGGGAAGAGTAAGACGTATTGTACTATCATCACCATGATGAAGAATCATGTGACTTCCGCTTTGCCTACTAATATAAAATCCTTTTCTATTTAAAAATTTGGGGACAGCTATCCAATAATATCAAAAGTATTTTTCAGGATTTTTTTAAATTGTTGTCTTCCAAATCCACTTTTCAAAAACTTCTCTCTAGCTTCAGCATCAGCTCGATTAATAAAATATTCGTAGTGGATTAATTTAACAGGAATTCTATTTCTTGTTGAGTTAACTTTTCCGTTTGCGTGTTCGGTGAGTCGTTTCTTAAGATTATTTGTAAAACCAATATAAAGTTTGCAATCTTTATAAGAATAAAGAATGTATACGTAGAATTTTGAATTTGAAACGTCTGACGTTTCATTCATATCTTAACTATAGAATTTAAGGAAGTCGCGTCAAACGCGGCTC
>JAKAMH010000029.1 GCA_021813005.1 bacterium | reverse complement strand
CAAACGAAACCCCCAAAACACTTCGTGAGATGCTCATGGGACTGAAATAGCCCAATTACATTCACGCAAATTATTGGCAAGTACAGGCCGGTATCCGTGAAAATCCGCTTACAATCTGCGAAAATATATATATGGACTATAGAGAAATACAGATTCAAGAACTCGAGAAAAAAATTGCTGAGACACGTGAGCTTCTCAACGATCCTGCTCTGGCCGATCTGGCATTTGAGGAGATCCGGGAACTGGAGACAGAAAAGCAAGAAATTCTTAAGACGTTACAGCCTCATGAGAGTGAACCGAACGATTCGTATGACAGACGAAACATTATCCTTGAAGTGAAAGGCGCTGCGGGAGGAGACGAAGCCAAGATGTGGGCAGATGAGCTGACGCGCATGTATATCCGCTTTGCCGCGCTACGGGGACTGAAAACTGAGATACTTGACGAGAATGTGATAAAGGTCTCAGGCAAAACCTCGGACGGTAAGGGCCCGTTTGGCGAACTGAAATACGAAGCTGGTGTCCACCGCGTACAACGTACCCCGGCCACAGAAAAACGAGGTCGTATCCATACATCTACTGCTACCGTTTCTGTCCTTCCTGAGCTTGAAGATATAGATATGCACGTCAATCCTGAAGACATAGAATTTGAAGCCTTTCGCTCCGGCGGCCATGGCGGGCAAAATGTCAACAAAGTCTCAACAGCTGTCCGCATCAAACATGTGCCGTCCGGTATCGTCGTGACCTCTCAGGCAGAACGCTCACAGATTCAGAACCGCGAGATTGCTATGAAAATTCTTCGTGCCAAGCTCTGGGAGCTTGAGATTGAAAAGCAGCAGGAGCAGATAGCCTCCCTTCGTTCCACGCAGGTTGGTCGCGGACAGCGGTCGGAGAAAATTAAGACATACAATTTTCCGCAGGACAGACTGACGGACCACCGCCTGGGCAAATCATGGGGCAATTTGCCGGTGATTTTGGACGGCAACATCCCGCCAGAACATCCGTCTGACAGTCAAGCACCGGCAACAGACTAATATTTACCCAAGTGCCGAAAGGTCTTTCTTTTTAAAGGCGGCAAAGGCTGCACTGTGGTCCTCATCACGCAGAATCTTGGCCAAATGTCTCCCTCCTGCCAAATGCGGCATAACCACGTAGTCCGCGCCGGCTTTATACAATAGCTTCGCATCCTCCGGATCCAGTGCCATGACCACAATCTTGGCCCGTTTGTTCATGTGGCTGACTCCTTCTATAAGCAGAATGTTGTCCTCAATATCCGGTACTGTAGAGATGACAAGCTTGGCCCGCTCAATCCCGGCACGCTCCTGAATCTCCGCGTCCGCAATATCTCCAAAGAAACTGAGTATGCCTTTTTCATGCAGCTTTGTAACCTGGTCCGGATCAAAGTCTACCACCAGCACCTGTTCATCGCCATTGAGTGCCTCGAGGATACTCTGACCCATCTGATGTCCACCGATAATCACGACGTGATTCTTCAGGTTTTTAAGTGTCTGATCAAGCGACTCGGCTTCCGGCGACTTAACTCCTCTGCCCTCCAGAAAACCGAGGTATTTGTGCAGGTCGCGGTACAACACGCTATTATTTTGCATGACATAGGTGGAGATAGTAAACGAGATGATACCGATAGAAACGGTCAGGGTGACCACATTGCCCGGCAGAAGACCGAGTGACTGGCCAAGAAACAAGATAATCAGACTAAATTCTGATATCTGCCCCATTGACAGACCGACGAGAAATGAGGTTCGCTTCTGATACCCCATAAAACTGACAAGAAACATCACAATGAGTGGCTTGATAACCAGCACGAAAATTGAGAGCACCAGCGCCGGAAGAATCACGGCACCCAGATTATGAAATGACATTTGCAGCCCCAGCATAACAAAAAAGATAGTAATGAAGAAATCCCGCAGCGCTTTCATTTTGGCCATGATTTGAAAATTCTCATGGGCGTTGGCAAGCGCCAGGCCGGCGAGAAAACCACCAATTTCGATGGAAAATCCGATAATGGGAGACGTTACAATGGCTGTCAGGATAAATACCCAAGCAAGGCTAAACAAAAAGAGCGATTCGGGAGAACGCGCCAAAAGATGCACAATACGGGGAAATACCTTGTGGCTGAGATAGGTTATAACGGCGAACAGAAATACGACTTTGACGATAAGAATGGCCAGGTGGGAGAAAAAAGATGCTCCGCTAAGATATTGGACACTGGGAAGGAAAACAATCACCAAAATGGCGACCAAGTCCTGTACCAGCAGAATGCCGATGGCAAGCTTCCCGTGCAGACTGGTCAGGTCTTTTTTGTCCGAGAGAAGCTTGACAATGATAATCGTGCTTGAAAAGGCAATGGCAAGCGCTACATAGAGAGCAGACATGCGGGGCAAGCCGAGGGCAAGGGAGAGAAAAAAGCCGGCAAAAAAAGTAAACCACATCTGCAGCGTGCCGGCAAGAAGCACGGCCTTGCCAAGGGAGCGAAGATCGTTTAGTTTTAGTTCAAGCCCAAGCATAAAAAGCAGCAGCGTAATACCAAGCTGCCCTAGTGTATGAAGAGCGTCCCCGTTGCCAAGTTTAAACAGCCCCAGAGGCCCCAGCAGAATACCTGTCAAAATATATGCTAAAACAGCCGGTTGGCGGAGAAGGCGGAAGATGATGGAAAGCACAGCAGCCAATGATATAACCACAGTAATCTCAAAGAAAATACTTTCCATTCCTCCAGTATACAATATTACGTATCAGGTATTAAGAGCAGAGTAACTGCAAAGTTATCATCTCCCATTTGGGAGTCTGTGACCTGAACAAAGTGAAGGATCTAAAAGATTCTTCGTTACACTCAGAATGACAAAAAGTGCGTAAGTCATATAATTACATACATAATAATTACATACCATATTTACATGGTACTTGCTACATAACACATGCTTCTGTTACTATAGTTTTCCGATGCTTCCCCCAAGAATTACGTTTGTCGACGTGGAAACTACCGGCGGCCGGTCTGCTTATGACAGGATAATCGAAATCGGCATGTTGAGAGTGGAAAATAATGAGGTAGCCAGGACGTTTTCTTCCCTTATCAATCCCCACACCTATATCCCCCAAGAAATTGAACGCCTGACGGGAATCACCCAAAAAGACGTGGAACGCGCGCCTTCTTTTCGGGAAGTAGCGGATGAGATATTGGAGATGCTGGACGAAAGTATATTCGTCGCCCATAATGTCCGCTTTGACTACGGCTTTCTTAAGCAGGAATTTTTGCGGCTGAATACGGCTTTCTCCAGCAAACAGTTTTGCACAGTTCGGCTTTCCCGCAACCTCTTCCCTGCTTACCGACACCATAATCTGGACAGTATCATTGAACGCTTCGGCCTGAGGTGTGAAAGCAGACATCGAGCACTTGATGATGCCAAAGTGATTTATGAGTTTTACCTGAAAATCCAGGAAAAACTACCGCCTGAAAAGATAGGTGATGCGGTAGACAAAGCCATGAAAAAACCGTCCCTTCCCCTCTATCTGACGCAGTCAGCAGTTGACCGCCTTCCCGACCAGCCGGGGGTCTATATCTTCTACGGCGAGCAAGACGCCCCACTCTATGTTGGCAAAAGCAAAAACATCCGGAACCGGGTCCTCTCCCATTTCTCGTCAGATATAAGGTCCAATACGGAGATGAAGATTTCACAGCAAGTCAGGCGTGTCGAAGCGCTGCCCACGGCAGGCGAACTGGGAGCACTCGTGCTAGAATCCCAGCTCATCAAAAAACTCCTGCCTCTTTACAACCGGCGCCTTCGTCTCAAGCATGAGCTTATAGCACTCCGGGAGTCTCGGCAAAACGGTTATCAAACCGTCAAAATAGAACCCGTCACTGCTATCCTACCGCTCGGCCTTTCAACATATATCGGATTTTTCAGATCGCGTAAACAGGCAAAGACATATTTGACGAAACTTCGGGCAGAGTACTACCTCTGCGACAAACTGTTACAGCTTGAAAACACACAAAAAGCCTGCTTTTCATACCGGCTTGGTCTCTGTCGTGGCGCCTGCATTGGCAAAGAATCGGTGCTTCGCTACAACCTGCGCCATAGCGAAGCTTTTGCTTCTGCCAAGATCAAGCCATGGCCGTTCCCGGGCCCCATAGCACTCTCCGAGTATCATCCATTTTCAGGTCTGAGAGAAACGTTTATTGTCAACAAATGGTGCCTCATCGGCTCACTGCAAACAGACGATAATGGTGCCGAGCAATTTATTCCCAGAAACAAGATGGTGTTTGATCTTGATACCTACAAGATACTCAAAGGCTATCTTTTCAACCAGGTGCATATCGAGATTAAGGCAGTTCCACCAGACACTCTGCGTCAGATTAAGGAGGAAATGGACTTTACGGACCGGTCAATGCAATTTGGTATCGGAGAATCTGGTAGAGCTACTGAAGAACAAGTATAACTCCTGTCATCCGAGGATTATTGGCATTGTGATAAGGGTAGATACCGCCCCTCGGGAACTCTACTGTTTTACTATCCCCTACTCCCAGCGGGCCGGTATCAAACATGCCTCCGTCCGATACCGCGTTTTCCACTTGCAGATTATCGCTATTGGTAAAAACAACCTTCGTCCCCTTTGTGATGAGCAGTTTTCCGGGTGTAAAACTGTCACCTTTGATAGTTACCATCTTGAGAACTTGCTGCGTCTCTACACCAAGCGTATTTTTATCCCGGGGCGTAACATTAAGCAAACTGATTGAGGACGGAAGCAGACCACTGAAGAACAGGACGAGCGAAATGATAATAAATCCGCCGCCCACAATAATGATAAATGAGTTATCGTCCTTGCGGCGCGGTGCCGAGCGTGCTCGACTTTTGGAAACTGTTTTTTTCTTCATAGCTCTACCTATCATCTTACAGCACTAGGGATACTATTTGTCAAGAGGAAAATGGACGACTAGTCTTTAGAAGTTGACGAAGTATTGGATATTGGCTTGCTTCTTAAGATCCGCCAGCCAGGTCTGGAATTTCTCGTTGAGTTTCTGCTGTTTGAGCTGTGACCGCACTGTGGATTTGAGCTGTGACTGGCTTTGATTTTGCGGAAGTGTGCTTTTATTCTTGGATATATAATCATTCACTTCTTTATCTGTCACGGTAATCTGGCTCCCCAGCATCTTCTCAATAAGTTTCTGAATGCGGATCTGATCGCGGAGTGACTGCTCCGTCATGCCCTGCATCGCCAACACCTGATTGAGACTCTGCCCCTGTTTGGATAGGTTATCTGAGATCTGCTTCTCATCCGCATCAATCTCTTGTTTCGAAACTGAGATACCTTGTTTTTTGGCCTGCTGCTCTATCAGTGTCTCTGTCACCAAACTGTTTAAGACTTGCTGACCATCCTGCTGCTCCAGTTTCTGAATCAGCGCAATATGACTGATTGGCTGTCCATTCACCATCGCTACAACAAACACACCGCGGAAGTAGTAAAGCAGCGCTGCAAGCGCAATAACGACAACAGCAATAATCACATACAGGCGTTTTACACGAATACCGCCGATACCCGCCGCCGACCCGGCAAACGCCGGTACACTGCTATCCGCAATAACCGCCTCGCTCATGACTTTGTCACTAACTACAGACACTTTTTTGCTGGATGAAGTTTTGCGAGTTGTCGGACGTTTTGCCGAAGATTTTACTGTCTCTGTGGTTTTTCTTGTCCGTCCCGTACTGCTTGCCATTTCCCTACTATATCCTACTCCTTTGCGTTTTGCAAGTACCGTTTCAAGCTCAACAGACAGACTTTATAGTTGAGGCAGGTGGCAGACACGTCCTGCATGTAGCTCCCTTTACCAAACACCGAGAATTTGCCCAGAGAAAAGATACCCTGACCGTCAGGAGGATGGGAGCTTCATGCTACCCCGTTGACGTCTCAAGCGTGGCTTTAAGATCGGATGTTTTCCCGTCCCGGTAAATAGTTACTGTGATGGTGTCGCCAACTTTTTTTGCCGCAATGAACTGTGAGAGTTGGGAAGAGCCTGAAACTCGCTTACCGTCTATTTTGATGATTATATCTCCTTGCTGGATTCCAGCCTTTTCTGCCGGGGAACCCGAGACAATCTGCTCGACATAGGCACCTTGCGGCAGATTATTAAGTACCGCCAAATCCTGTGAAATCATCTTATAGGCGACGCCGAGGTACGGTCTATTAAACTGCCCCGTCTTGTTGAACGAATCAATAGAAGCTTTGATTGTATTGATGGGGATGGCAAAACCGATATTCTGTCCGCTTTGTGAAACCGCTGTGTTGATACCGATCACCTGGCCGGACGAGTTAAGGAGAGGGCCGCCGGAATTACCAGGATTGATGGCGGCGTCTGTCTGGATAACATTGGAAAGCTGCTCCACAGATCCGGCATAAGGACTCCCCGCAGTAATGCCGCGCCCAAGCCCTGAAATAACTCCCGTCGTAACGGTATTGCGAAACTGCCCTAAGGCCGTACCGATCGCTATGACATACTGTCCGACTTCAAGTTTTGAACTATCGCCCATAGGGATCGGCTTGAGTGTCTCAGACGGGTTGTCAGACGGGTTGATTTTGATGATCGCGATATCGTTGAGAGGATCACGATAAATTTTATCAACCTTATATTTCTTATCATTGGCTGTGACGACCTGGTATGTAGCCTGCGTATCAGACACAACATGTTTATTGGTAATAATCAGGCCGTCTGCCGAAATAATAAATCCGGACCCGATACTCTGTGCCTGAGGTTGCTGGGGCGTTTGATCTTGTCCGGGAATACCAAAAATTGAGAATGGTCCAAAGGAAAAGGGAGACTGTTGCTGAGCTTGAGGTGCGGCTTCCTCCACCACCGTTACGACAGACGGACCGACTTTTTTGACCGTATCAACCGTAACCGATTCTTCCGTAACAACTTTAATCTTCTGCTGCGGCTCAGGGGCGATTTGTTGTCTGGCGCTCTCAACATATTGTTGTACCTGAGGAAGGTAAAGCTCAGCGGCGCTGACTGCCCCTAGAACAACCAGAAGTATCCCAACTATTACCAGAAGTTTTCTCATAGCAACTTATAACGTTAAGTATACCATAGCACCTAAATCTGAGAATTCGCTGAAAAGATAACGAACGGTTATTTACTTGCCAAGCAAGACTGAGACTGCTTTTTCAAGCTGTGTGTCGCGTGCGGGATCTTTGGGGTCCAGTTTGACAATCACGTCCGGTGTCAACCCTTGGCCGTTCTTTCCATTGCCGACCCAGGTGCCGTTTGGCGTCAACCATTTGGCTATTGTCACATGCAGCCCGGCATTCCCTCCCAGATCCTCAGCTTGTTGGATGGTGCCTTTACCGAATGATTTTTCGCCGACTAATGTGGCACGCCCATGATCACGCAACGCTCCGGCGACGATTTCACTGGCCGAAGCCGAGCCGCCATTGATGAGGACGACAAGCGGGACATCCGTCAACAGTCCCTTGCGGGAAACTGTCAACTGGAGATTGGGACTGTGGCCGTCCGCCTGCTGCACTACAGTACCACTTTTGATAAACTCAGAAGCAATAAATACGGCATCCGTCAGATAGCCACCCGGATTATTGCGAAGATCAAGAATGACTCCTTTCACTGGTTTACCTGCCTGAATTTCCCGGCTGATTTTGTTGGTAGAGGTAAGCCACTCATTATTGGTATCATCGCCAAACTGCGAGAGACGAATATAGGCAATTTCGGCATTCTTATCTCCCGGCAGATTTTTCGAATTGATCTCTGAAATGTCTTTTACCGGTTTGATCCAGCTGGTCACACTTTTAACTGTGATCGTATCCCTCGTAATTGTAATCTCCTGAGCCGCTGTCTGGCCCTTGTGTAACACCGTCAGGACGACCGTAGAGCCCTTCGGCCCCCGAATCTTATTGACCGCCTGCTGCAACGACCATCCGGAGGTCAGCTCCCCGTCTACCTTAAGAACCGCGTCCCCCGCCTTGATACCGGCCTTCTCCGACGGACTGCCGCCAAGAGGCGCAATAATAATAATTTGTCTGTCCTGCATGCCAAGTTCGGCCCCTATTCCCTCAAATTTTCCTGCCAAGCCCTGTTTGAAATCGGTATTTTGCTGCGGGGGCAAATAGAGTGTAAACGGATCGTCCAGACTTGAGACCATACCGGAGATGGCACCGTTGAGCATCTTCTGAGGGTCAATTGCTGTCTTATCATAGTAATCACTTTCTATTTTTTGCATGACTGTCCAAAACGGCGCAAAGTCCACAGCTTGAACGGAGGGAGGCGGTTCTTTGCTTGCTACCTGTATAGTTGGGACATATGTCTTCCAATCGTAGGTTATTTTATTGACTCCCACGTAGTACCCAAGCAGGGAGCTGATAACGATGATAGCGATAATGCGGATTGATTTCATCAAGAAGCTAAAACAATGATTGAACGTGTCTCCCCATTGAGAAGAATTCGTTTGCCAACTTGCTTAACTATCCTTTTATACTCCACATCGGAAACTTTTACAAGAGGAAAACTAAGGCGACGTTCATGCAGATATAGTTTATCTGCCTCGCTGATAGATTCGCAAATAATCCCTACGACACCAACCGCGTCTGATTTGGCAATGACCTGCTTATCAACCACGGGCATTGCAATAATTACGCCACTGTCTTTACCGGTAATCTCTGCCAAATACTCGGAACGTGTTTCGTATGTTTGCATTTCCCGAAGTTCTCCCTCCCCGCTTTTGCCGCTGCCATACTCACCAACTATTGCTTTCTCGTCTGTCATCAGCACAATCGCATCCTCTCTTACCGCGTCCACCTTCCCGGCTACCGGTGAAAGTATTTTTTCCTCCACTTGCCGCTCTTGTTTTGCCTCGCCTCCCGGCGCGGCACTCAACCGTATGATAAGCCTGCCACTGTCACGCTCGAATCGTACGACTGTCCCCTCTGCCTGGCTGACAACTTTCAGCTCCTTCAGTCCCAAGGACTGCTTTTTGACCGCCAGTACTTCGCCCGGCGCCACACTGTCACCCGGGTTTTTTTTAACTACTTTGGCTACCTTATCAGGAGACAGTCCAAGCTGTTTAGAGAGGTCCACAACTTCTTCAGATGAAGTGCCTGTGTCTCGGGAAGAGGTTTTTTGAGCAATAATTTGCGAAGCAGCTACCTTGTCTCCGCTTTTTACCACGGGCTTAAATCCATCCGGAAGCAAAATAGGCAGTGATGTCATAAGTATACAAATCTCTACAAATTACAATAATACAAATTAATGCAAAAACCGGGCATCAACTAACAAGGAATAAGGGCTTACCGCGAATTTATTTGCGTCAATTCGTATTATTCCAATTCGTATCAATTGGTTGCCTAGTCCTGCGCCACAAATGGCAGAAGCGCTAAGTGTCTGGCATGTTTAATAGCAGAGGCGAGCCGACGCTGATGCAAAGCACATACTCCCGACCTGACTGCCCCCACAATCTTTCCGCGTTCTGTCATATATCGCTGCAGCACGGAAACATCCATGTAGGACGGAGTTTTTTTCTCTTTGCAAAAGAAACACTCTTTAGCCGTGGGTGCAATTTTTCGTCTCTGTACTTTTACTTTCTTAGCCATAAATTCCTTTCAGTCAAATGATAAGTTAAAAATGAAATATTAAAAATTCTTACTATACCTTGAACTTTTCACTTTACACTTTTAATTAAAAAGGTATGTCATCCGGCGGAACCTCTTCGTCCCCCATATCGACCAAATCTTCTTCCGGTTTCTCTTTCGTTTTGGGAGCAGGTTTTTGGGATGGCGCCTCTGCAGGCTGCTCATCTTCATCACGCGGCGCGCCGGAGCCCTTACTGTCAAGCAAAATCATATTGTCAATGATAACCTCTGTCACGGATCGCTGCTGTCCTTCCTGTGTCGTCCAGTTTCTGGTCGCGAGTCGTCCCTCCGCGTAAATTTTTCGCCCTTTTGTCAAAAACTGACTACAAAGCTCGGCCAGCTTATTCCAGGCAACGAGTCGATGAAACTCTGTATCCTCGTGCTTTTCACCTGCGTCTGTCGTCCATGACCTGTTCGTCGCCAAGCCAAAAGAGCAGACAGCTGCACCGCTGGGAGTATACCGGAGTTCCGGATCCCGAGTTAGGTTCCCAATCAGTTGTACTCTATTTAAGCTTCTTGCCATAAATTAAGTTAAAAGTTAAAAATGGAAAATTAAAATTTGTTTTTAACTTCGCACTTTCACTTTAAATTCTAAACTATTTCGTGCGGAGTAGCAAATGTCTGATCACCTTGTCATTTTGCATTACTCGCTTCTCGAAATCTTCAGGAAGTACTTGCTCTGTCTCAAGCTTCATGAGGTGATAAAAACCGGCGAGCTCTTTTTTGATCGGATAGCTCAACGGCTTCTGCCCCAAATCTTCCTCACCAGCCACTGTCACACCCTCCAGCCACTCCTTGATGGTTGTCAAAAGTTTTTTTCTGTCTGCTTCAGAAAGTGATGGTCTCAGAACCAATACCAAATCATAGAGTCTCATACGTTCACATATTGTACCTGACCTGCCTCGATAACGCAAGAGGAAATTGCCGTCTTAGACGATATAATGCTTGCCCTTAAGCCGTGCCTTGCCTGCTTCCCGGGCTTTCCTATGCTCCGATTTTAAACTCAATTACGTCCCCGTCTTTGAC
>JAKAMH010000111.1 GCA_021813005.1 bacterium | reverse complement strand
AACAATACACCCGGTCTCAATGACGTTCCTTATCAGTTAAACAATGTAAAAGTGGAGTTCGATAGACCGTTTACTGAGCTTCTCAAAACGGCAAAAGTTATCATTCTGGATACACCAGCAACTACACTTGTTGAGGCATGTAGCACCAGGGTTCCTATATTTGTTTTGGGTGGCAGATGTAAATACACTGATGATTTTCTCGCTGTTATAAAACGACGCGTTGTGTGGAGTGAAACCTTGGAAGATTTGTTAGGCCGCCTTACTGTATTCCTTGAAACTGATATCTACGAAGCAGATGTGGATGATCAAACCTTTCTTCAACAGTATGGCGCCAGCAACAGAATAGCAGAAGTCGCCGAATCTGTGCGTGGTTGCCTATTAGATCGCATTAACTACTTTAATAATAAGAAAGAATGTTAACATATGAATCTTCCGGTGTTTGAAAATATGGGAGTTCCTTTAAATAGAACACAGCGAAATGCGATTGTTGATTTCCATCAACTCCTTTATGAGGGGGAAATTGCAATAAAGCCGGTTGATAGATGTTTTTGTGGTGCCATCAATTTTAGGCTTCTAAGTCGATGTGATAGATTTGAGTTGCCTTTTGGAACAAAAATTTGCAGAGATTGTGGACTGATCTCGCAGACCATCCAATTACATCCGGATTCCATGCCGATTTTCTACGAGCGAATTTATTGGCCTTTGGTAATTGGAAAGAATGTTTCTGAATCTCCGGTGGATGCGTTTGTTACAAAACCGAAAAATGATGAGACAACTTCTTATGTTTTAAAATGCGTTGAATCATTGAAAAAGCAGGTTAGTATTTTCGAAGTTGGTTGTGGGGCGGGCATCAGAATAGATCGGCTTAAAACTGAATTGACCAATCTAGGTTTTGAGGTTAAAGCATTTGGATGCGATTACTCACCAGATGCCTTGATGCAAGCGCAGCATAAAGGAATAGAAGCCGTTCAAGGTGGTTTTAGGGAAATTAGCAAGTTTGGAAAAGCAGATATCTTGATACTCAGTCATGTTTTTGAGCATTTACCTAACCTAACTTTAGCATTGGAGCAAATAAACAATCTCCTGCATAATGACTCACTGCTCTATATAGAAGTCCCTGGTGTCGTTGACCTGGAAAATAAATCCGAATATGGTTTTAATTATCAGGTCTATTGTGTCTTAGCTCATACATACAATTTCTCACTGCAGACTCTTTGTAATGTTATGTCTCGCGGAGGATTTCGTCTTGTTAAGGGCGACGAATATGTAAGGTCTATTTTTGTCAAGGGGAAGTCAAAGCAGATATGTTTATCTGCCTATAAAGAGATAATCGAAGCTCTTGAGATCGCATATAAAAAACAGTCAGCCCTCGATGCAAAGAGAAATCGACCGGTTGTGAAATATCTCAGAAATGTAGCGAAAGCTTTGCTTGGCAGGTTATCGATATGAATATTATAGCCCTTCTCCCTATGAAAGGCCACTCCGAGCGAGTACCGGGCAAAAATATCAAGCCATTAAATGGGAAGCCCTTGTTCTTCTACATAGCTGATACGTTGAAAGAAGCCGGCCTTTTGTCATTGCTTGCTATCAATACCGACAGCGGCGAAATCGGCCGACTTGCCTCAGAGCGCTATGGTGATTGGGTGCGTATAATTGAGCGCCCGCACGAACTATGTGGCGACCATGTGCCGATGAATCTGATTATTAAACATGATATTACTTTGTTAGGCATTGAACATGACTTTTTTCAGACTCACAGCACCAATCCATTATTGAGCGTCGGAACAGTCCGGGCTGCATTAGACCAGTATGAAGCAGGAAAACGGAGTACCCTGTCAGATAGTGTTTTCTCCGTAAATGCGCTCAAAACGAGGCTTTATGATCAAAATCTAAAGCCGTTGAATCATAATCCTGCCGTTCTCTTGCGAACGCAAGATCTTGATGTCATTTACGAGGAAAATTCGAATTTCTATATCTTTTCCGGCGAAAGTTTTTTTAGCAATAACCACAGAATTGGAAAAAATCCAAGTCCTTATGTGATGAGCAGAAATTCCACGGAAAGCATTGATATTGACGATCCTACGGATTGGGATTTCGCAGAAATGATAATTAAGTGTGGAGTTATAAATGGCTAACGAAATAAAACTTCTTCACGCATCTTTGCTACACGATGAGAAAAAACTCAAAGAGCTGACACGATGGTTGCGCATTATGAACAAGCCAAACGGCTGGCATTATGACCTTGACCATATCTGGATATTGGATGAGTTGGAGAAAGCTGGTATCCAACCTGGTGCTACCATCGTGGATGCTGGTGCCGGGCAGGGAATTATGCAATATCTGCTTGCCGCCCGCGGTTACAATATCATCAGTCTCGACTTTTCACCGCGCATACCGCCGACTCGCTCACGAGGGATATTTGATATCAAGGGTGAGGGCGATGCAGAAATTACTTACCGGCACCCTTATATGGAGGTCATTCACTACGGGACCGGTTCGCCGCGT
>JAKAMH010000110.1 GCA_021813005.1 bacterium | reverse complement strand
TTCCTTCCCGGCACTTTCCGGTCTTTCTCTCCCGTTTTTGCAAGATTAATCAGTGAAAAACTCTTACTCAATTTGCTTTTACAAGCCTACTTATAGCATACTAAGTTTATGGAAGAGTCTGATCACAGGGGAGACAATGCAGCCACAGAACCCCGTGACGAGCATGGCCACTTTATCCATCAGGATCAGCCGCCCGAGCCTGCCAGTCCTGCATCCGCGCATCCTGCCAGTCCTGTATCTACCCATCCTGCCAGTCCTGAGCCAGCCGAACGGGTCGTCATGGACGCACTCATCCCCCGTGTCTCAATCGACCACAAGACAGATGACAACACACTTCTTGATGTCCACCTCGGCAATCCGCTGCGCCGCATCCAGCAGCTCTTGGAGGAGATCAAGGCCCAGAAAGCCTTTTCTTTCACCCTCAAGGGCTCACTCGGCATCGCCGGTATCGCGCTCGTTATTACCACCTTCGGCATCTTCGGCGGTACCGAGGCCTTTTGCTCGAGGGGTACACAGTCTGAGATCGGTACACTCAGGATGCTTAATGCTATCGATTCCGCCACTCCTCCTATTCCGTTTGTACCCGCGCCTATCGTCAATGTCTGGTATGCTCTTACCGGCAAATCCGCCGGTTCTACACAGCGTCTGGTACTTGTCCGTCAGGACCGGACAGTCCTCCATATCGTCAAATCCGCATCAGTCAGTCTCACCACTAGCTATTTCAATTCCCCGGTTATTGTGACAGGTGACTATGACAGTTGCACTCAGACGCTTTCAGTGAAAGATTCTCACGGTATCCAAAGCTATTAATTCACCATACGCATGTCATTCTGATCCGCCGGCTGGCGGAGAAGAATCTTTCAAATTATGTGTAAGATCCTTCGGGATACAGCACTCAGGACGGGACATTGTCTGCGTAACATGAGTTATTAATACAGATGGCTCAAGTAATTTCAGCGGACGAAATAAAGAAAACACTACCTCGCTACTCCCCGTCGCTTGCAGAGAAATTCCATCATGAGTCAGCAAGAAAAGCAGACAAACTCTTTGCCAGTATCTTAAAAACCAACAAGTATAATGAAGTAATCTTACTCAATGGTGGGACAGCTTCAGGTAAGAGTGAGTTTTTAGCCACGCAGCTTTCCAGAAAAAAATGTATGGTTTTTGATCCGGTTGTTTTAAGATTTCTGGATTCTAGGGTGAGAATTATTCTCCGGGTCAAGAGGGTAATAATAATGACAAGAGTAAAGAAAACCAAGACGATAAATGTTCTACCCAGTATTCTCTTAAAGAATGACACTTATTTAGTTTATATTTTTTATCTTTTATCGTCAAAGGGAAAGCTGTCTCTCCCTATGCCGCCAATGCTTCCTCTACGGCAGTACGCATGGGTTTGGGGTTGAGATTGCCATCATAGAGAGTTGCGTCTCCCTGATCATGGTGGAGGTTTGTCTCAATCCAGGAATAGTTATCTCCGACTCCCCAGAAGTTGAAACTTTTACAGACATTTGACTGGCGGACAGCTTCAACCATTGATTTGGTAAGCTGCGCCTCCTGGGCATATCGCTGTTCCTCTGTACCGGAGACGTTCTCCATATCAATATCAAACTCCGTGATGCAGACGGGAACTCCATAGCTTTGCAAGGTATGGATAACATCCAGTGGGTCGGGAGGGGTTTTCCCCTTGAGATGCATTTGTACCCCGACTCTATCAACCAGGCCTTTGCCCTTCAATCGCTGTATGGTCTCCTGAGTATAAGTTGTGGTAAGACCGTTGGGACCACTCGAAGCATGGTTGTTGCTATCGTTATAGATAAGAACTGCTGATGGATCTGCATCCCGAGCTGCCTGGAAAGCAATATCAATGTAGTCGGTACCTATGAGCTTATGTAAAATGTCATCTGTTCGGTAGGGAGGGAGGTATGGCTCATTAACAACCGTCCATTCCGAGATGACACCTTTGTATTTTGTCATAATTGTTTTGATGTGGTTCTGAAGTATGACTATGGCATCATCACGAGAAATACTATCCTTCTTGAGCCATACAGGTGCTTCCGATGGGAAAACAAGTGCTTGGCCTCGGATCTTAGCTTCATTTGCTTGAGCAAGGGCAATCTGTCGGTCAAGAATACTGAAGTCAAACTGTCCCTGCGTAGGCTCTATAGCTGACCAGGCAACACCCCAGGCAATGACATTAAGATTGAACTGTTCCTTCACAATTGTTTGTAGTTTTTCATTTGAGAGAATTGGTCCTGCAAAAACAGTACCAATGTCCCAACCGAGTTTCTCAGCAAGCTCACGCATAAAAAGCTTACTAACATTCTCTCCCGTTATCCACTCTCCAAAATCCGTGAAACGTGCCACCGGCTTGCCATCTTTCATGACCACCAGTCTGCCATCGGAAAGCAGTTGGGGCGGGCCGTCGTAGAGGATACCAGATGGCGGATACGGCACTACCGGGTTTTCATTAAGGACGGGTGTCTTGTCCGGATTCTTCTTGAGAGGGTCTTTATCCATAAAATAGATACCACCTGCCTGGTTG
>JAKAMH010000028.1:8118-11177 GCA_021813005.1 bacterium | reverse complement strand
CCACACTTATCTACGACATGATTGTTTATAAATATCCGGAGGAAACAGACAAAAAAATTATCAGGACACAGAAAAGAAAACTGAAATGGGTCAAGAAAGAATCTGGCGCAGTGCTGACAATATCCGAGTCATCCAAAAAAGACATAGTAGAAATCCTCAAAATTCCGAAAGATAAAATATATGTTATCTATCCTGGGATTTGATAGAATTAGGAAGTACGAATTAAGAATTATGACTGGGGATAAATCGAAAATTAGAACATTTACTGACTTAACAACATGGCAGGAAGGACATAAATTGGTATTGAATATATATGGTGCAACAGAGAGCTTTCCAAGCAAAGAGAATTTCGGTTTATCAAGTCAAATGCAAAGATGTGCTGTTTCTGTTACAAGTAATGTTGCTGAGGGTTTTTCCAGAAAAGGGACGAAAGAAAAGATACAATTCTTTTATACAGCCTTGGGATCTATTACTGAGTTGCAAAATCAGTTAATTATTGCCAAGGACTTACAATATGTAACCTTGTATAAGTATAAAGATTTGATTGATCAATTAATAGTTGTTCAAAAATTACTAAACGGGCTTATAAAGAAAACTAAAAGTTATTCGTTTCCTGTTCCTAATTCATAATTCTGAATTCTTAATTCTTATGCTTATCGCAATTGATGGTAATGAGGCAAATATAGAAGGGCGAGTCGGTATCGGACAGTTTGCCTACGAAGTGCTTTCCCAGTTTGCCAAGCTCAAAAGTCCGGACGTGAGGTTTGAAATTTATCTCAAACGCCGGCCTGTCTCCGATATGCCTCGGGCGACCTCGGGATGGGCATACAAGGTGTTTGGGCCCAGACCCCTCTGGACGCAGTTGGCGCTACCATATCATCTATACAGAGAAAAACCAAGACCGGATGTCTTTTTTACGCCGTCCCACTACGCGCCGAGATTTTCTCCTGTCCCAACAGTAGTCTCTATTATGGATTTATCTTACCTATTCTTTCCTGAGTATTTTAAGAGCTCTGACCTCAAACAGCTGAAGAGTTGGACTGCCTATTCAGTCAAAAAAGCGGCCAGGGTGGTAACGATTAGTAATTCCACTAAAGATGATATAATTGCAGAGTACGGTGTGCTTCCCAAAAATGTTTCGGTAGTCTATTCAGGGATTAAGTCGGGCATATCGCTGGCACCTCATATCTATAGCATGGAAGAACTAAAAGCAAAGTATGGCATAAAAGACTCCTATATCCTGTTTGTCGGAACGCTGCAGCCTCGCAAGAATATTTCCCGTCTCATTGAAGCCTTTTCCTATCTTTCTGAGAAATCCCGGCAGGAGACTGATCTTGTGATTGTCGGCAAGAAAGGTTGGCTCTATGAAGATATTCTGGCGGCACCCCGGAAATTTGGTGTCCCGGAGCAAGTTAAATTTCTGGATTTTGTTCCGGATGACGAGCTGGGAGAACTTTATAAACACGCCCAGTGCTATGTACTGCCAAGTCTCTATGAAGGGTTTGGACTGCCGGTGCTTGAGGCGATGCAATATGGGTGCCCTGTCATAACAAGCAAGGTCTCAAGTTTGCCTGAGGCAGGCGGGGATGCGGTACTCTATGTCGATCCTGAAAACTCCAAAGATATCGCTGAGAAAATTGAAAAATTACTTTCTGACAATGATCTGCGAAAAAAGCTGATTGACAAAGGTAAGTTACAAGTTAAAAAATTCAGCTGGGAAAAAACTGCGCGGGAAACGCTGGCGGTACTGAAAAGCGTTGGAGAGAAAAGTTCTTAAAGTTCTTAAAGTTTATAAAGTTCTTAAAGTAAATAGGGTATGTATTAATTGTAAAGAATATTAAGCGTAAAGATTTTTTTAAACACGTTAATAAATAACTCGTTAACTCGTAACGAATATATGAAGGATAAGACAGGACGGACATTATCAGGGCAGGAGATATTTGGGAAAGGCGTGGCAAGGCTCGCCAGTATCGACCTGGAGTTCTCAGTGATGCTGCTTCGCTGGATTGGTCATATACCGCTTCACCACGTGCGGCGGTTTTTTTACCGGCTATCCGGTATGAGGATCGGAAAGGGTTCCACAATCCACATGTGGACAAACTTCTTTGATCCGCAAAACATCAGTATCGGGCGTGACACCATAATTGGGGAGAATGCCCTACTTGACGGACGGGATAAGTTGGTTATCGGAGATCACGTAGATATTGCCTCAGACGTGATGATCTATAACTCAGAGCACAATATTCACTCCGAGCATTTTGCGGATGTCAATGCTGTTACCGTAGCACCAGTCGCCATCGAAGATTACGTTTTCATTGGGCCCCGGGTCATTATACTGCCGGGTGTAACCATAAAGAGAGGAGCGGTTGTGGGGGCGGGAGCGGTAGTTGTAAAAGATGTTGAGGAGATGGCAATTGTCGGCGGCGTCCCGGCCAAAGAAATCGGCAAAAGACAAGTTTCGGACCTCCACTACACGCTTGGCCGTGCCCGCTGGTTTAGATGATGTTACGCGTTAACGGGTTAACGAGTTACGCGTTTTGCCTATATGAAAATTAAGAGATACGAAGATTTGGAAATATGGAAGCTTAGTACAGATACAGCAATAATGATTTACAAATTAACGGAAAAAGATCGGTTTGCGAAGGATTACGGTTTGCGGGATCAGATAAGGAGAGCAGCCATATCAATTAGCTCAAATATCGTTGAGGGATTTGAAATGAATAACAATAATGATTTTATTAGGTATTTAAGAATAGCGAAAGGCTCTACGGGTGAAACAAGAAGCCAGCTTTATGTGGCTCATAAACTGGATTATATACAGGGTGGCGAATATGAGAGTGTCAACGAATCTCTTACAACTCTCTCAGCAAAAATAGGAAGTCTCATTAAATATCTCTTCAATAAAAAAGGTGATAAAGAATTCACCACTCGTTAACTCGTTAACGCGTTAACCCGTTAACTCGTAACACGTTAACTAACGTATGAAGCTTTCAATTATCATTTTAAATTATAAAACCCAGGATCTTACTGTCTCATGTATTGATTCTCTAAAGAAAAAC
>JAKAMH010000028.1:0-8108 GCA_021813005.1 bacterium | reverse complement strand
CGGGAGGAATTCGCGTCATTGGAATTTGAAATCATTATTTTTGATAATAACTCGAGAGACAATTCAGTGAAAACTTTCCGGAAGTTATACAAGGACGAGCCATATATACAAATTCACGAAAGCGATGAGAATTTGGGGTTTGGCAAGGGGAACAATGAGGCGGCCAGGTTTGCGACAGGGAAGTATCTTATGTTTCTCAACTCCGACACGGTAGTCGAAGACAAAGGGATTTTGGGGATGCTGGCGTTTTTGGAGAAGACGCAAAATGCCGGAATATTGGGCGCCAAGCTTTTTAACAAAGATGGGACCCCGCAAAGGTCGGCCGGATCATATTATAAAATTTTAAACGTCTTCCTTCTGCTCGTTGGCGCCGAGCGTCTCGGTCTTCTCCGCTACAGTCCCAATCTTGAGGTACAGGTGGACTGGGTAAGCGGGGCGGCCATGCTGGTGGCGAAAAAGTTGTTTGAAGAATTCTCCGGCTTTGACGAGAATATTTTTATGTATATGGAGGACATGGAACTGTGCTACCGGGTAAGGAAGTCAGGGCAAGACATCTATTTTTATCCCGAAGTTAGCATTAAGCATATGGGAGAGGGGAGCAGTAACAGGTCATATGCCATCGTCAGTATTTATCAGGGTATTTTGTATTTTTACAAAAAACATATGCCGTCCTGGCAGTACAAAACGGTTCGTCTCATGCTGAAATCAAAAGCACATCTTCTCATAAAACTTGGTACAATAACAGGGAATACATACCTTACCCGTACTTATGAAAAAGCTCTTGCAGTTTGTTGACGACAATATCCTTAAATTTGGCATTGCGTTTTTGATCCTATTTATAGCGCTCTATCCCAAGTTGCCAAGCGTCCATATCATCCGGACGTGGGTCTATATCAGGCTGGAGGACTTCTTTATCCTCGGCGTCGTTGTCATTTGGTTTATAGACGTACTGCGGCGCAAAGTACGGTTGCCTTGGAAGCTTGGTTCGCCAATTGCCCTCTATTGGCTGGCCGGACTCCTGTCTTTCGTTTTTTCACTCATTTTTATTGCCCCGACCCTGACAAATTTCTTTCCTCACGTCGCCGCCCTTAACTATATCCGCCGTATTGAGTACATGATTCTCTTTTTTGTGGCGTTTTCGACAATTAGAACCAAAAAAGACATTAAGCAGTACGTCTGGATTATATCGATTACGGTTCTTCTGTTTACTCTCTATGGCTTTGGGCAACGGTTGTATCTTACTGTCTGGAACTACTTCCCGCAGTTCTTTGAGAAAAATCAATTTTGCTTTCCGTCTTTTCAGACGGGAAACGAAGAGTTTGCCAAAGGTATTCCGCTTTGCTTGCCGGGGGATGCCCGAATTACATCTACCTTTGGCGGTCACTACGATCTCGCTGCCTACCTCGTTGTGGTGCTCTCCTTGTTTGTCGGAATTCTCGTCAGCCTGAAGCGGTGGGCCGCCCGCATCGGGATGTTTATGCTCTATCTGGCGTCCTTATCCCTTCTCATGCTCACTTCGTCCCGGGTCTCATTTATCGCCTACATTGTCGGCGCCACAGCTACCCTGATTCTTTATAAGAAGAAACGGTACATTCTCCCCATGCTTGTGATCAGTGTCATTACCCTTCTGATTTTCAGCGGTTCAACTGCCAGACGTCTTCTTTCAACCTTCCGTTTTGCCAATATTGTCACCAACTCACAAGGGCAGCTTATCGGAGAGTCAACCAACGGATTGCCGGACAGTCTCAAGCAGAAGTTGGCACATGACAAGCAGGTAACGGAGAGCATCAACCCACAGGATCTGCAGCAAGGATCCGGATATCTCGGTCTGCCGCAAAAAGCCACTCCCGTTGCCACCAATGTCGCGGTAATTAAGAAAACCATCTCACCGGAGGAGGCACGACGTCTTCGGCTGGCCGATACAAGTCTTCAGATATCGACAGTTTCAGGGACGTTTTTGGTCCGCAGGGTCCTGGTATATGATATTTCGTTCACCACCCGTTTTCAGGGGGAGTGGCCTCATGCCTGGAGTGCCTTCCTGAGAGATCCGTTGTTTGGTAGCGGGTATGCCACAATTACCCTGGCGACAGACAATGATTACCTCAGGGCACTCGGGGAAAGCGGCGCCTTTGGCCTCCTCTCGTTTGCTCTGATCTTTGTCGTCTTTGGTATTGCGTTTAAGAATATCATGCCTCAGGTAGAGGATAGGTTCACGAGAGGCGTGCTGTGGGGACTGGCGGGCGGAACTATCGGCCTTTTTGTCAATGCCACGCTGATTGACGTGTTTGAAGCGTCCAAAGTGGCTGAAAGTTTTTGGATATTCATGGGACTTGGTATGGGGACGCTCCTGCTCTATAAAAAGGAGAAGATTCCGTACAAAGAAAGCCTGCTTCGCCTATTCACGTCTCCTGTTTCGCTCGTGATCTATCTTACTACCCTGCTCGCGTCGTTTTTCATGCAGAGCATCGGTAATTTCTTTGTGGCGGATGACTTTACCTGGCTCAAATGGGCAGCCACAAGTACCACCGGCAGTGTCCCCCGCTACTTTACCAACGCGCAGCATTTTTTCTACCGGCCGCTTGATAAAACGGTAGTCTACCTGCTCTATACGCTTTTTTCGTTTCAGCCTGAGGGGTACCACCTGTTTATATTATTCATACATCTTCTGATCTCCCTCGGCGTTTATGTCCTGACAAGGCAGATCTTTCATAAAAAGTGGGTCTCGTTTATCGCGGCTGTGCTTTTCTTGCTCTTGCCGGCCCACGCGGAAAATCTCTTCTGGTTTTCAACGCTCTCGACCGTAATCTCTGCCTTCTTCATCATCTATGCACTTATCATGTACCTGGTATTCAGTCGTTTGGCCAAATGGTACTGGTATGCAGCGTCCTTTGTGTTTGTCCTACTCGCGTTCGCGTCCTATGAAATTGCCGTGATCGCGCCGCTTCTTATACTCGCAACAGACTTTTTTCTGGCTAAGAAGAGAAAACCCCTGGTGTCTCTTCTCTATAGCTTGCCGTTCCTTGCTTTGATCCCGCTTTACGGTGTCGTCCGCGTGGTAACGCATGCCTTCATCAGTGGGGGAGACTACTCTTATAACGCGGTTAAATTTTTGCCGAACCTGGTCGGCAATTTCCTGGGATATATTGCCTTCTTTTTTGCCGGAGAGCCTGCCTTGTCCGGTTACAACGGAGCTCGGGAGGCGCTGCGGGGAGTCTGGCTTCCCGTCACCGTCGTGCTTCTTCTCCTTGTTATCTTCTTGGCGGTAGTTATATACCTCAAGCGTAAAGCGGTTATCTCTTGTCTGCGATCAGAACTGGGCTCCGTCTCGGCTTACGGCGTCGTGTTTGCCTTTATCTCGCTTCTGCCATTTTTGGGGCTTGGTAATATGTCCGGAAGATATCTCTATCTGGCGTCGACAGGTTTTCTAATCAGCCTCATGTGTCTTGGTATCTACCTCTATGAAAAAATCCACCTGCAGCCGGTGTGGAAGAAGACTGCGGTTGTGGTGCTTGTTGTGGCAGTTGCCGCAGTCTACCATGTACAGCTCAACGTAGCGTCCCGGCAGTGGCAACGAGCAGGTGAGCTTACCAACCGACCGCTTCGGCTCTTTAGGGTCTATTACGAAAATCTCAATGCTTCAGACCATCTGTATTTTGTGAATACACCGGTACGGTATAAGGATACCTGGGTGTATCCGCTCGGACTCACCGACGCGCTCTGGTTTATTTACCGAGACGGTCTGCCGCAAATTCGTGAGGTGGGGAGCATTTCGGAGGCGCAGGCAGAGGCACGTCTTTATGACGCCAAGTCGGTCTATATATTCCGATTTGACAGCAAAGGAGTAATGCACCGTGTTCAATAATCTTAAGAAACACTTCGGGCTTCTTCTTCTCATCGCTATATTGGTCGGCGGATTTGCCGTCCGGTTATACCGATTTACCGGACCGATTGCCGACTGGCACAGTTGGCGCCAGGCCGATACGTCTGCTGTCTCAAGGACCTTTGTTGAACACGGATTTGATGTGCTGCATCCGCGCTTTGAAGATCTTTCCAACGTCCCTTCAGGTCTGGACAACCCGGAGGGTTATCGGTTTGTCGAATTTCCGATATACAATGTGCTGCAGGCAGCTCTCAGGGTGACATTTCCCGTCCTGACACTTGAGGAGTGGGGACGGGTGGTGACGATACTTTCATCACTTGGCATCAGCCTCTTTTTATACCTTCTGCTCAGACGTGTTGTCGATGAAAAGACCGGTATTTTTGCGGCATTTTTTTACACGTTCATTCCCTTTAGCATCTACTACGGCCGGACGATCCTGCCCGACACGATGATGGCAATGACCATACTGGGCGGAACATATTTCTTCTACTTGTGGATTGAAGGAAAGACAAAGATCAACCCTTCGGCGTCGCTCAGGGCGGGAGATCAAAATGTAAAACCACTACTCAAAACTCAAAAATACTTAATACGTAGTACGCTATACTTCATACTGGCAACTTTGTTTACCGCTGCTGCCATGCTTCTGAAGCCCTATGCCTTATTTTTTACACTTCCCATGATCTGGCTGGCGTTTGACAGGTTCGGACTGAGGTTCATCAAGAAGTGGCAACTCTGGCTCTTTCTCGTCCTCTCGGTTCTGCCGCTGGCGCTCTGGCGTGTCTGGATGGCGCAATATCCGTCAGGCATTCCGGTGAGCGCCTGGCTTTTTAACGGCGGCAATATCCGTTTTAAGGGAGCCTACTTCTACTGGTTGTTTGCCGACAGGATAGCAAGGCTTATACTGGGTTACTGGGGAGTTTCTCTCCTCACCGCCGGGGCGCTTGTTGTCTGGGGTAAGCAATATAAGAAAACAGCCTGGTTGTTGCTGTCATTTCTGCTTTCCAGTCTTTTGTATATGGTTGTCATAGCCCGCGGCAACGTGCAGCATGACTACTACCAAATTCTAATTGTCCCAAGCCTGGTTATATTTGTGGCGCTGGGCGGGAAATTCTTATTTGATCCGCCTGAAGGGGTTTTCCCGCCGGTTATTGGCAGACTGGCTCTGCTTGTTCTTACCCTGTTTATGTTGTTTTTCGGCTGGTACTTTATCCGTGACTATTTCAACATCAACAATCCGGCGATTGTGGTAGCGGGGCAAGCAGTCTCGCAAATGACGCCTTCCAATGCCAAAATCATTGCGCCGTATAACGGAGATACGTCTTTTCTCTATCAGACGGACAGGCAAGGATGGGCAAGTTTTGAAAAACCGCTTCCTGAACTTATCCGGATGGGAGCCGATTATCTCGTCTTGGTGAACCCAAGGCCCGAGGACCGGAATATCGGCAAACAGTACAGGATTGTTTCTGAGACGCCAGATTATATTTTATTCAACCTGCGTCAAAAACCATGAGGATTCTCGTTGTTTCGTCATATCTGCCGTATCCTCTCGACTCCGGGGGCCATATCAGGCTTTTCAATCTGCTTACATACCTATCAAAAAGGCATGAGCTGACGCTAGTTTGCGAGATGCGTGCCCATCAAACGCAGGATGACTTGGCTGCCGTAAGAGAGATCTGCAAAGATGTCTTTCCTGTCCCCAGGCGTAAGCAGTGGTCGGCGGGGAATATCGCCAAATCTGCACTCGGCGGCGACCCGTTTCTCGTTGTCGGGCACACAAACTTCCTCATGCAGGAGGAGCTGAAGCATCTATTCGCGACAAAAACGTTTGATCTTATCCATATTGAGACATTTTACGTTTCTCAAAATCTCCCTTCACCTAAGGGTGTACCGGTTGTGCTTGTTGAGCATAATATTGAGTACGAGGTATATCAAAAATTTGCCGACAAAGTAACTGCTCTCCTGAGGCCGGCGCTACTGAGGGACGTCAGGAAACTTCAAAGGTCTGAAGAAGCGGCTTGGGGAAAGGCGTCATGCGTGGTAGCCGTATCGGAAAACGAGCGGCAGGTGATTGCCAGAATTGCCCAAAAAACGGCTCTCGTGCCCAACGGTGTCTCGCTCTCAGACTTTCCCCTGAAAGGAGAAAAGCCGCCAGGCAGAAAGCTTTTGCTTTTTATTGGTAATTTCAAGTGGCTGCAAAACAGAGATGCAGCGCTTTGGCTCTTAAAAGAAGTCTGGCCCCAACTCAAAGATAAGGGTGATTTCGTACTCCGGATCGTCGGCAAGCATATCCCTGAGAACATACGTTCCTTTGCATCAGACGGTGTGGTTATTGATACAAATGCAACCGAAAACACCTCTCAGATATTCAGAGAAGCTTACCTACTTCTTGCCCCGATTTGGATCGGAGGCGGGACAAGCTACAAGATACTTGAATCCATGGCATCCGGGACGCCGGTGATAACGACGCCGCTTGGCCTGGCGGGGATAGAGGCAAAAGACGGCGAATCAATTGTTGTGGCAAATACCCCGGGAGAGTTTGTCAGCCGGATACATGCCTTGGTACAAGACGGCAAATTATATGAGTCGATTGCCGAAAACGCCCGGAAAATTATCGAGAAAACTTACAGTTGGGACCGGATTGGCGGTTTACTTGAGGATGTCTACAGGGAGGCAGTCAGTGAAAAAAGCAGTTGAGCTCTCAATCATCATTGTCAACTACAACACAGAGACGCTGCTTCGGGATTGTCTGGCGTCTGTGATTAAGCATGCCCGGGCTGTAGACTATGAAATTATTGTGGTGGATAATGCGTCGTCTGACGGCTCGGTTGCCATGGTCAAAAA
Source organism: bacterium (assembly GCA_021813005.1). Lineage (GTDB taxonomy): Bacteria > Patescibacteriota > Microgenomatia > Levybacterales > UBA12049 > JAKAMH01. Next base: position 1,387 of record JAKAMH010000028.1, on the reverse strand, counting down.
AGAGTTTCCCAAGGTTACCTGCATTAGCAATTCGGAAAATGAAGGGTTCTCAAAAGCCAATAACCGGGGAGTCAGGCTGTCGCAGGGAAGATACGTACTCTTTCTCAATTCGGATACGCTGGTTCCCGAGAAAACACTTCCCGAGATGTGTGCTTTTATGGAGCGTACTCCGGAGGCTGGTGCCGCCACCTGTTTTGTCGAACTCTCAGACGGGTCACTGGATGATGCGGCGCATAGAGGATTTCCCACACCCTGGAATGCCTTCTGTCACTTTTCAGGAATAGCAAAATTATTTCCTAAGAGCCTGTTTTTTAACGGCTATAATCTGGGCTGGCGGGCTCTTGACAGGATAGATGAAATAGATGCACTTGCCGGTGCTTTCATGCTAGTACGCCGTCAGGCCGGCATAGATGCCGGTTGGTGGGATGAAGATTACTTTTTCTACGGAGAAGATCTGGATTTCTGCTTTATGCTCAAGCAAAAAGGCTGGAAAATTTACTTTGTTCCTGATGTTAGAATCAAACATTTTAAAGGTGTCTCAAGTGGTATCAAGAAAATCTCCCAAAACATCAGTCCGGCCACGCTTGACGGCAGAAAACGAGTCACTGAGGCGCGATTTTCAGCGATGGAGATTTTTTACAAAAAGCATTACCTGGGCAAGTATCCCGGACCGGTAACCTGGTTTGTCATACAAGGAATCCGCCTTATGCAGGTAGCGGCGCTGCGATCATTATGAATATTGGTATAGATGCAAGACTCTGGACAGAGACAGGTGTCGGCCGTTACATCAGAAACCTGGTCAGCGGGCTGGCAAAGGAACCGGGGGACCATGTGTACACGCTTTTTATATTGAGGCGGGACAGAGAGGAAATAAGGCATGTTCTTGGTGCAAATGCAGACAGATTTTCATACATTGCGGCGGATTTTCGCTGGCACACGCTGAGGGAACAACTATTATTTTCCCGCCTTATTAACACATCTGATGTTGATCTTGTCCATTTTCCGTATTTTTCACTGCCTGTTTTAACTCGAAAGCCATATGTCGTGACGATCCATGATGTGATTATTCATCACTTCCCGACAGGAAAAGCCTCAACCCTGCCGCTGCCGCTCTACCGTCTGAAACACGCGGGGTACAAACAAATCGTGGCGCGTTCGTCAAAGCGAGCGCGGGCGATTATTGTCCCGCTGGTTTCAACCAAAGAGGAAGTTGTGCGGACGCTTGCCGTACCGGAGAACAAGGTATTTGTCACACCTGAAGGAGTAGACCCAATGCTTTCCGGGAGTACGACGGCTGAACATATACTTAAACGCTTTGGCGCTCAGCCCTACTTTCTCTATGTCGGTAATGCCTATCCCCACAAGAATCTGCCTACGCTGCTGAATG
>JAKAMH010000109.1 GCA_021813005.1 bacterium | reverse complement strand
CTCGCCTGCCAATACTTCTTCCACAGATTCCCGGGCATGCCCAACGACAATGACTACCGTTTTGATCGCAAGCTGTTTCATGAAATGCACAATATGGAGAACTATCGGTTTCTCAACCAGTTTGAGAGTAACTTTATTACTATCCTGTAGCTTCATGCGGCTTCCCCGGCCGGCAGCCAAAATAATTGCACCGATGGTACGCTTCATATTATTCCTCTGTCTCACGCCTGATTTTTGCACCCAACTCTCCGAGCCGCGCGTCAAACCGCTCATATCCCCGGTCCAGTTTCTCCACACCAAAAATAGTACTTACACCACGAGCTGCAAGTGCGGCAATAACCACGGCCGCTCCTGCCCTGATATCAAGAGTTGTCATTACCGCATCATGTAGAAATGTCGGGCCGCTAATCCGGAGAGCGTGAAAATACTCGGGCCTATCATCAGTAAGATTAAAATTGTAAACCGCATCCTTGTTGCCGACCTCAGGATTAAATAGTTCCACATGGGCACCCATTTTCTTCAAATCCTTTGCGTAGCCGAGCTTGTTTTCAAATACTGTCTCGTGGATAGTTGAGACACCCTGCGCTTGAGTCATGAGAACCGCCCAAAGTGCCTGCCAGTCTGTGAGAAATCCGGGGAAGATTCCCGTTGTAATATCCACCGCCTTAAGTGTACCGTTTGCAAAAAAACGTATACCGTCTTTTTGCACCTCAAAACCCGCACCCGTTTCTTGTAGCTTTTCCAAAAAGCTACTGATCTCTGCAACATGCGCGGCTTTGACAAAAATATCTCCGCCCGTGACAATCGCGGCGATAGCAAACGTCACAACCTCTATGCGATCAGGACAGATTGTATGTTCTGCTCCGTGCAATTTTTGTACGCCATTAATTGTGATCTGCCTTTTGGCAGTTCGCTTTACCTCTGCTCCCATACTATTCAGGAGCTCTATCAGATCGTCAATTTCAGGCTCTTCCGCTGCATTTTCAAGCACCGTCTTCCCTTTTGCAAGTACGGACGCAAGAATCATAGTCTCTGTCCCGGTGTGAGTATTCTTCTTAAACCGGTACTTAACTCCCGCAAGGCCCTTCGTCTTGGCATGAAAATACCCGTCCTCACTGTGGTACGTAATATCAACATCCATTTTTCCTATTCCCTCAACAATTCTATCAATCGGCCGGGCTCCCAGCCTACAGCCACCGGGATTGGGGATAATTGCTTCGCCGGTACGTGCCAAGAGCGGAGCCATGAGCATCGCCGAAGTTCTTGCCAGTGCTGCTTTGTCAAGGGGGATTGAGGAGTGGGAAAATCTCCCAACGTTGATGGTAAACGTGTGGCCTGAAATCTTAACCTCCGCCCCAAGTTCCTCCATAATTTCAACCATGACAAGGATGTCTGAGATTATCGGAACATTATGGAGGATGACGGTCCCATCTGTAAGGCAGGCAGCGACAAGTGCTTTGAGTGCCGCATTCTTAGCACCGGAAACAACTGTCTCGCCTTGAAGCTTTACCCCGCCAGTAATAACGAATTTTTCCATCGTCTGTATTATAGCGTAAAATGCTTTAATCTCAATGCCAAACGTACACCCAACCGCCTGTAAACTGTTTCCTGTATTTCCCAAATTAGTGCGGAGACATCAGACTTTTTTACTTCACCTAGACAGACGAGAGTGTTTCCATAGGCTTCAAAGACCGATACACCGCCTACCTGCTTTCCCAGAAGACCGGCTTTTTCAACCAGCACATGCGCTTCCTGCGTGCGAAGAGGCGTTGGCACACGAAGCGCGTCACTGAGATCGAGAGGAGAAAATACTTCAGCTAGCAAGGTTTCCCGAGGATACTTTTTCTCCCGCTCCCGGAGTGCTTCAGAACCCGTCTGCCAGAGCTCTACCGGGCTGCCTGGTAGCAGCGTAAAGATAGCGGAGAGGATCACCATTTCCTCTCGCCGTTCCAGCTTGCCCAGAAAGTCTGCTGCGCTCAATTCCAAAAGATTTCCCTTTCCATCCAGCAAACGAACTGAGAAAAGAGATGAGGAAAGGCGTATACGCGGATCAGCCTGCCTGTTTTCTGTCATAAGCGCGCCGCCAATCGTACCGGGAAGTCCCAGCGATTGTTCCATGCCGGAATAGCCCTCCGATATGACAAAGCGCACTACCTGGTTTACCACAGCTCCAGATTCGACAAAGAGCATGGCTTTCTCAACGGCTAGCCTGCCATTCACAAATTTCCCCCGCCTACCGATAATATTAAATTTCCGGCAGCTGTTTTTTATGACTATTCCGTGAAATTCTTTGTCCGGCAGTAGAACCGAGTAGCCAGACCCGAGGATGAGATAATGCATCTTTTGCTCTCCGGCGTCGTTTACTATCCGCTGCAACTCGGAGAGTGTCTGGACTTCTACATAGAAACGGGCCGTCCCGCCCATACCCGATGCAATCTGCCGCGAGACCTCCATGTGCTCCCGAATAGAAGAAGCTATTCGCCTTACCTGAGGATTATTTTGCATGATGTTGCGCGTAGCATAATTTGTCTTGCAGCTTATAAATATCTCCCGCGCCTACAGTGATAATTATCGTATCGAGGCC
>JAKAMH010000108.1 GCA_021813005.1 bacterium | reverse complement strand
GTTCGTCGAGAAAATTTTTGGGTACAGCAAAACCCATCTGGGATGCTGCTCCCGCTACGACTGCTCTGGCCGCAAACCCTTCAGGCAGGACAGTAATCTGGGGGACATGGAGAAATGGGAGTGTCTTGCTCCAGCGATGGGAGATGAGTGCTTGTGAGACATCTTCTCCTTCATCTTTACTGTATAGAATTATCCGTGGAGGGAGTGTGGGCTCGGCAAAGCGCTTAAGCGCGTCGTCCACCGATTCGGCAAAGGAGTCCTTTTTCTCAACCACCTCTTTCCCTTGGGCTTTTCCGGCGCGGATGAGCGTCACGGTAATCTTTTCTCCACTCTCCTCGACCAAAATTGCAGACAGAGGTGAACCGTCCTCATCCTGGATTAACTTGATAATTGCCTCACTGATGACAATAAAGCCGATGGGTTTGAGATCAAGTGCTTGTCCGAGCTCTTTCAGCTTGTCAAGGTAGTCTTTTTTTATCTTTGTCTCATCGGTCCAGTCTTCCTTGACGCCAAAGACAGTTTTATGTGTCTCTATATCAGGCGGCAGTTTCTCCTCGGCACGGCTGATAGCTCTGTCTACCGTCTCGATCCATTCATCCTTCTCTGCTTCCTCAAGCGGGCGTTTTAATACTTCTTCCTGGCTGTCGATTACCTGGAGCTTACCATCAATCTCCTGCAGAATAACGGCGTTTACCTTTTCATCCAACAGGAGTAGCGCGAGGTAGTACTCGAGTCTTGGATGTTTACTACTAAATGATGGAAGAGGCAGTTTCATATATTTGCAAGCGGCAAATAGTTTATGGCTTATGGAAGGAGCATTGAGAAAATCTTACGCCTACCCTTTACCACATGCTATTTGCTATTTTCTACGACACCATACAGCCGTTTCTGGTTTCGACCCAGGTTTTCCTGCTTTATTATCTTAAATGATTTAAGTACACCTGTAAACTCGACATGCGGTCCGCCGCAAAACTCAATGGAATATGCCCTTCCCTGTCTTCTCTCTCCATTCGGGAGAGGGTTAGGGTGAGGATTTGGGCCTCCGATGAAGTAAATCTTCACTTTATCTCCGTAAGACTCCTCAAAGAGCCCGATGGCACCAAGTCTCTTTGCCTCTTCTTTAGGCATGAGTTCAAAATGAACAGGCAAATTCGCTTTGATTTTCTCGTTGACAATATCTTCTACCTGCTTTATCTCTTCTTCGGTAAGTTTTTTATCGTAGTTGAAGTCAAACCGTACACGGTCTGTCGTGATATTTGAACCTGTTTGATGCACCTTGTCCCCCAGTACATCCCGAAGCGCCTGATGGAGCAGATGGGTGGCCGTATGCCCCATAATTGTCTTTTCTTGCTGGTCGGCCAGCCCACCGCGGAATTTCTTCTCGGCACCCCGGCGGGAAATTTCCTGATGTTTCTTCATCTCATCGGCAAACTGCTGCTCATTAAAACTGTACCCGAGACTTCTGAGCTGAGTTGGACCCAGGCCATAAGAGGTGGTTGCCTTGAAGGCAAGGTCGACGGGAATTTCGGTTGTTCCCATCAGCTCATCCCCCTTCGGAATACCGAACCGTGAAAGTTCTTTGTCAACAGTTTTTTTCGCCGCATTGAGCGCTTTTGTATATGCCAGGCTCTCTTCAAGGATTGTATTTTTGACTTCTTCATAATTTTCCGCCAAGGATGGGTCGGTGTCACTATATTGCTCCACAAGTTTTTCAATAACCGGTTCAATAGATGTAAGGCCGAGTGCTTTGACGCTATCCATAACCCGCCTGATGGAGCGGCGAAGAATGTAGCCTTGATCAGTATTGGAAGGATGCACCTTGGCATTAATGATAAAGCACGCCGCGGAGAGGTGTCCGACGATGAGACGCATGTCCTTTGCCTGTGTTTCATATGATTTATTACTAATCTGTTCAAGCGTCTCGATAATCGGATAGAAGAGCGTCGTTTGAAAGACATCAGGTACTTGATTGACTGCCGCGAGTAGCCTTTCAAGTCCGCCGCCATAATCGACATTCTGTTTTGGAAGGAGGGAAAAAGTTCCGTCTGTGTTTTTTTTGTATTGCATAAATACAGCATTTCCCAGCTCGATAAAGCGCCCGCAGTCGCAGTTTGGGTGACACTCCTTTCCGTATTTTGGATCGTGTTCTGTGCCAAAATCGTAGAACATCTCAGTATCAGGACCGCCCGGCTCGCCAGGAGGCATGTTTTCAGGAGTACCGGCCCGGGACCACCAGTTCTTGGTCGCGTTGTAATAGAATATTTTTCCGTTCTGCATGCCGACTTTTGCTCCCCTATCTTCTGTTACGAGTGCTACCTCTTTTGCGTCTATCCCTTTTTGTGCGAAAAGCTGTTGCCAGATGTGTGCCGACTCTGTATCTTTTGGGATATTATTCTCTTCGTCTCCGGCGAAGACTGTAACGTAAATATTCCTGGGGTCAAGGCCGAGGCCTTCCGTCTTGCTTGTCAAAAAATCAAAAAACCAGGGGATTTCTTCCTGCTTGAAATAATCCCCGAGACTCCAGTTGCCGAGCATACGGAAGAAAGTGGTGTGCCGATTGTCGCCTATCTCATCAAAGTCATTTGCCCGGAAGGCATTTTG